>CAZGUL010000387.1:0-3087 GCA_964529055.1 uncultured Spirochaetaceae bacterium | reverse complement strand
TAAATTCCCGTTTGAGATCCATTAAAAGATTGATGATCCCCGCCTGGATCGAAACATCCAGGTTCGATACCGGTTCGTCCAGCACGAGGAATTTGGGGCGCACCGACAGGGCGCGGGCGATGACGATCCTCTGCTTCTGTCCGCCCGAGAATTCGTGGGGGTACCATTCGGCCTGGGCGAAGGGGATGCCCACCTCGTCGAGCAGTTTCCGTATCCGTTCCAGCCGTTTCTTCCGCGATACGCCCAGATTCAAGAGCCCTTCCTCCAGGCTTTCCCGGACGGTCAGCCGGGGGTTCAGCGAGCCGTGGGGGTCCTGGAAGATGATCTGCATCCGCGACCGCATGCGCCTCCACTTCCGGGAGGACAGGTCGTTGAGGCACCGGTCTTCGAAGTACACCTTTCCGGACGACGGCTGTTCCAGGAAAAGGATCGTCCGGGCCAGCGTCGTCTTGCCGGACCCCGATTCCCCGACCAGGCCGAAGATTTCCCCCTCCTCGACCTGAAAGCTCACGTCGTCCAGCGCCCGCACCGGATGATGGTGCAGGACGCCGGAGCCGTAGAAGGTCTTGGACACGTTTTCCACCCGGAGTATCGGCGTCATGCGGGAAGCCCCAGATCCTTGCCCGGAAAAAAGCACGCGCAGCGGTGGGCGGATTCGACCTTGACCAGGGGAGGCACGGTTTCCGCGCAGACCGGCTGGGCGATGGGGCAGCGGGTATGAAAGGAACAGCCGGAGGGAATGTTTTCCGGGTCCGGTATCGTTCCCGGCACGCCCTGGAGCCGGCTGCCCCTTTTGTCCCGGCTGGGAATCGACGCCAGAAGGAGCCGCGTGTAGGGATGTTGGGGGTTCGCGAAAAGCATGTCCTTCGGGGCGGATTCGACGATTTTTCCCGTGTAGATGATGGACATGTAATCCGCCGCGTACTTCACGACTCCTATATCGTGGGTGACATAGAGGATGGCCATGTTCGTATCGCTCCTGAGTTCCTGCAGCAGGTTGATGATCTGCCGCTGCACGCCCACGTCCAGGGCGGTGGTGGGTTCGTCGGCTATCAGCAGCGAAGGGTTGCAGGCGACGGCCATGGCGATCATGAGCCTCTGCCGCATTCCCCCGGAGAACTCATGGGGGTACCGGGACATCGCAGCGTGGTCGCTCTCGAGCCCCACCCTCTGGAAAAGTTCCCGGGTCTTCTCGTATGCCGCCTTCTCGGAATAGCCCAGGTGAAAGCGGATGCCTTCCATGACCTGGCTGCTCGCCTTCATCGAGGGATTCAGGTACTTCGACGGCTCCTGGAAGATCATGCTGATTTCCCGTCCCCGGAGGTTTCGCATCAGGTCCTCGGACAGCTGCAGGAGATCGTGCTCCTGGAAGAGAATTGTGCCCCGGGTCACCGTCGCGGAAGACGGCAGGAGCCGGAGGATCGTGAAGGATGTGACGGTTTTTCCCGCCCCGGATTCGCCGACCAGCGCGTGGAACTGCCCCGGCAGCACGGTGAGGTCCAGGCCCCGCACGGCATGAATTTTTCTGCGGTGGGCGGAGAATTCCACCGCCAGATCGTTGATTTCCATGAGCACGTCGCCGGCCATCAGTCCACCCGCAGCTTGGGATTGACGATGGCGTAGATCATGTCCACGAAGAAGTTGATGAGCGAAAACACGATGGCGATGAAAATGACTCCTCCCTGCACGACGGGAAAATCGCGCTGGTAAATTGCGGACAGGAAAAGCCTGCCGACCCCGGGAAGGGAAAAAACCTGTTCCAGGATGATCGCGCCGCCGAGCATGTAGCCGAACTGGATCCCCGATACGGTCACCACCGGCATCAGGGCGTTCCGGAGCGCATGCCGGTACCGGACGATCCGCTCCGGGAGGCCCTTCGAACGGGCGGTGATGACGTATTCCTTGCCGAGTTCCTCGATCATCGTGGTCCGTACGAGCCGCAGGAGCACCGCGCCCCGGTTGACGCCCAGCGCGACTGCCGGCAGCACCAGGTGAAGGGGCCCGTCGCCGCCGAAAAGGGGAAAAATCCGGATCCACACCGCGAATACGAGGAGCAGGACGATGGCAAGCCAGAAACTCGGCACCGCCATGCCGACCTGGGAGACGATCATTCCCAGGTAATCCCAGAACGACCAGCGTTTGACCGCCGACAGGACCCCCAGCGGCAGGGCGATCAGGAACGCCACCGCCATGCCCATCAGGGCCAGGGCCAGCGTGAGCGGAAAACGGCTCAGGATCAGGTCCGTCACCTTTTCACCGGACAGGAGGGATGCGCCCAAGTCGAAGCGCAGGATGGAAAGGAGCCATTCCTCGTACTGGACCAGGGCTGGCTTGTCGGTTCCGAGCTTCGCCTGGATGGCCTTGACGGTCTCCGGGGGGGCGTCGATTCCCGCGACAACCAGGGCAGGGTCTCCGGGTATGACTCTGAGGGTGAAAAAAACGACTGTGGAAATGACGAAAACGGTTAGAAGCAGTCTCCCCGCTTTACGCAAGAACAAACGAAAGGTTCCCATACCGCTGGGAGCATTGTAAAGGGCCGGCCGGGATTCGTCTACCACCGGCGGGCGGGACAGGACCCGCCGGCGCCGGGTGTGCGATTACAGACCGTAGGTTTTTTTTACCGCCGCTTCCGCGCGGATCCAGTCGGAAAGCTCGTCTCCCGGCTCGCCTTTGGAGGTCCTTTCCAGGTACACCTGATGGGCTTTCGCCTTGATCTCCGCCTGCAGCTTTTCCAGGGTGGGCCGGGGCGGAGCGCTTTTCTTCGCCGCGGGTTTTTTCGCCTTGGTTTCCGTGGTTTTTTCTTTTGCCATTGTCAACTCCTCTCTGATCGCGAATACTGTGAGGCTCTTCCGCCCGGGGAACACGCGAGAATGAACATGAAAGGCGGATTGCTCTATTTTTTCAGGGATTGAACGACCCTCTCAAGGACTTTTTTCCGGTCCAGGGGTTTGACGATGTAGTTTTTCGCGCCCAGAAGCAGGGATTTTTTGACCAGATCGTTTTTCCCCAGGGCGCTTATCATGATGACGGCCGCGTTCTTGTCGAACTCCATGATCTTTTCCAGCGCGGTTATCCCGTCCATCTTCG
>CAZGUL010000386.1:0-3105 GCA_964529055.1 uncultured Spirochaetaceae bacterium | reverse complement strand
TTGTAAAGCGAAACATGCGGCGGCCGGGACGGCCTGAGCCCGGCGGCCGCCGGGGACGGGCCGTCTAGCTTGATTTTTAGGCCGGACTCGTTCAATTATCACGGATGGACGGAATCGAGGTTGTATGAATATCCAGGATTCTAAATCGACGATCGCGGACCTGCGAAGCACCGGCGACCGGGTGTGCGAAGTCATCCGGCGGGCGATCATCACGAAATCGCTGCCGGCGGGCGAGCGTCTTGTGGAGGCGAAAATCGCGAAGGACCTGGGGGTCAGCATAACCCCGGTGCGGCAGGCCTTTGCCCAGCTGGCCTCCCAGGGACTCCTGACGATCTACCCGTTCAAGGGAACGTACGTCACCGTCCTTTCCCGGAAATACGTGGACGACATCATCCGGGTCCGCAAGCTGCTTGAGCCGGCGGCCATGGAGCTGTGCTTAGACGGTCTGACGGACAAGGACGCCGACCTCCTGAGGTCCTTCTGCGAGGCGTCCGACGACGCGTTCGAAAAGGGAAACCTGTACGCGGCCATCGATTACGACCTCCGGTTCCATAATTTCTTCTTCGAGCGCTGCGGAAACGAGCTTCTGGTTTCCATGTGGAACAGCATCAAGAACCGGATCCAGTACATCCAGTCCTACACCAAGCCTTCTTCGCTGC
Organism: uncultured Spirochaetaceae bacterium; assembly: GCA_964529055.1. Classification (GTDB taxonomy): domain Bacteria; phylum Spirochaetota; class Spirochaetia; order DTKZ01; family DTKZ01; genus JAKQWJ01. The sequence goes on along the minus strand of CAZGUL010000386.1, from coordinate 2,446 downwards.
CCGACCGGTACCTCAACATGCGCCACGGCCCGATCATCGACGCCATTCGCGCGGGGGATAAAAAGCGCGCCGTCGACCTGATGGTCAATCACCTGGAAACTTCGAGTTCCTACGCGGATTTCTGCTCCGTCCGCTGAAAAAAAAGAGCCGCCCCCCACGGAGCGGCCCCCCCCTCTTGCAGTTCGCGCCCGCAGGCACATGATAGACGTCCGCGCCCGCCGCCGGCCGCCCGCCGCGGCGGACCGGGCTAAATACCGCAGGGCACCCCGTACTCGGCGCCCAGTGCCTTGAGTTCCTCGTACACCACACCGGAAAGCTCGATTCCTTTCGCCTTCCGTTCGGCGCGCAGCCTCTGCTCGATTTCGCCGGGAACGAAAATCTCCGCCACCCCCTCGCTCCTCGGCAGGTCCTTGATTTCCGTCACCATCTGCCCGAGGCGCTTCTTGAAAAGGTCAACGTCGGTGAATTTGGAAATATCCAGGGCCAGGAAAAAGTGCCCCACGTTCTGGGGATTGGTGAAATCGTTCCACATGTTGTGGAGGTGCGGGCCGAACTGGGCGCCGCTGAGGATGCCGCACAGGATGTCCATGAACATGGACAGGCCGTAGCCTTTCGGCCCGCCGATGGGGACCACGGTGCCCTTCGCCCCTTCCGCCGCGTCGGTGGTGGGCTTGCCTTCCTTCGTCAGCGCCCATCCCTCCGGGATCGGCTTGCCGAGCTTGGCGGCCAGGATGACCTTGCCCATCGCCACGACGCTGGGGGCCATGTCCAGGATGATCGGCTCTCCGGAGGTGGGAACGCCGAAGGCGATGGGATTGGTGCCCACGTAGCTTTTGGGGCTTCCCCAGGGGGCGATGTTCGGCGGGGCGTTGGTGGCGGTTATTCCGACCATGTCCGCATCTGTGGCCAGTTTCGCGAAGTAGCCCGCCATACCGTAGTGGTTGGAGTTGTTGACGGTGATGAAACACGCGCCGCTTTCCCGCGCCTTCCGGACGGCCATCTGCATGGCCCGGACGCCGACGACCATGCCCATGGAGTTGCAGGCGTCCAGGGCGGCGCTGCCTGAGTGTTCCTGCAGGACCGTAAACTTGAAGTCCCTGCTGACGACCCCGGTTTTCAGCCGTTTAAGATAAATCGACATCCGGCTGACCCCGTGGGATTCGACACCGCACAGGTCGGCGTCCACCAGGCTGTCCGCAACGATGAAGGCGTCCTCTTCCGCCGTTCCCAGAGACATGATGAGGTCCCGGCAGTAGGTTCTCAACGTCTTCCAGTCCGTAGTATGACTATCCATGAGCCCTCCCTGAAAAATCCGTATGATGCATGATGCATTGTTTCCGGAAACAGTATCACGGGCCCCGGGATTTGTAAAGGAAATCCTCGGATGAAATCCTCCGTCCCCCGGAAAACGTCAAAAAAAAAACGCCGAAGCCCCCGGAGAGGCTTCGGCGCTGCAAACGGTAACGGAATTGCCTTACTTCGCGAACTTCACCTTCTGCTCGGCGACGGCCATCTTGTAGGCCGCCTGGAGCTCCAGCGCGTAGTGGGGAAAGTCGGAATAGGTTGCGCCGGTGACGGCGTCGGCGACGACATAAACATCGTCCTGCGGCACCGTGTATTTTGATACATCCGCTGCCGGATCTATTCTCTTGTCCTCCCGCAGGGTAACCTTCGCCTTTTTCAACTCCGCGGAAGCGTAGTCCGCCGTCGGGTTGGCCTTGAAGAACTCGATCAGCGCCTTGTTGTTGTACCGGTATCCGGGGCTGTTGGCTGAAAGCGCCATGTACACGGACTTCGGGTCTGCCTTGTCCATGTGACCGTAGTGGACGGTCTGGGAGGCTTTCTTGCCCACATTGACCCGCTGACCGTCGATGTCCACGTTGACCAGGGTATCCGCGGCGGCCGCCTTCGCGTACGCTTCGGCCCGGATGGGGTTGGACATGAGCCCTTCGAAGTCCCGCTCGTACTGGCGGGCCGGCTTCGTGAAGCCGTCCTTGCCGGGGGTGAACTGGGACCAGATGTAGGAGCCGTCGGATTTCAGGCTGTAAATGTAGAACATGTAGCCCCGGACCTGGGGATTCGGATGCCCGGCGTTGGCCAGGGGATCGGGAACGCGGACCACCGCCCCGTCGACGAGGGATTTCCTGTCCGGCGAGGTGAATTCGGCCCAGCCGCCGGGACCCTGCCATTCGCGGATCGAAGCGGCGACGACCTTCTGGCTGCCGTCGATGGTGACGGTCGCTTCCCCGATGTAACCGCCCTGGTGGGCGACGAAATACTTCGTCGCGGTGACGTTCTGGGCGAACGCCGCGGCACCAACTGAAAGCGCGAGAACGAGTAACGCGATTTTCTTCATACCTTCTCCTTCTATATTACGCTGTCGGAATATTCATTCTGACAAACGCGATAAAGTATTATTACGCGCAATCCCCCGTTTTTGTCAATA
>CAZGUL010000385.1:0-3105 GCA_964529055.1 uncultured Spirochaetaceae bacterium | reverse complement strand
TTTTTGACGTCGTACCCGGCGTTCATGCCCGCTTCGGAGAGAACGTCTCCCGCCAGGATGGTTCCCTGGCCGCCGACCCCGAGTATCAAGAAATTGACGTTTTCCATGGTGTGTTCCACTCCTTCACTCATCATCGCCGTATGGCCCCGACGGGGCATACCTGGGCGCAGACCCCGCATCCGTTGCAGAGGGTCGGATCGATGGCGGCCTTGAATTTGCCGGTTTTCGGGTGCTTGACGTCGGAAAGGACGTTCGCCGGGCACCCCACCTTGAAGCAGGTTCCGCAGGCGATGCACGTTTCGGTGTCCACGTGGTAGGCGGGCTTCGCTTCACGGTTCACGAAAATGCAGGGGCCCTTGGTGATCAGGACCGAGGGGCCTTCGGTGTACGCCAGGCATTCCTTGAGCCCCGCTTCCACGTCCTTGATCGAGAAGGCGTCGACGGTCTTGACGAACTTGACGCCGATGGCCTTTACAAGCCCTTCCATGTCCACCGCGCGGGCCTTGCGTTCCGGAACGACCGACCAGTCAACCCCCGGATGGTCCTGGTGCCCGGTCATGGCGGTGACGGAGTTGTCCATCAGGATGACCGTGCCGACCGTCCCGGTGTGGACCATGTTGATGAGGGGAGGAATGCCGGCGTGGAAGAAGGTGGAGTCCCCGATGGTGCAGACCCGGGCTTCCGGAATCCCCGCCAAGGCCATGCCGTGCAGGACGCCGATGCTGGCTCCCATGGAGCCCATGGTATGCTGGGCCCGGAAAGGAGGCAGAGTGCCCAGGTTGTAACAGCCGATGTCCCCCGCGACGGCGAGTTTCATCTTGTTAAGGAGGTAGAACGTTGACCTGTGGGGGCAGCCGGGACAGAAAACCGGGGAGCGCCGGGGTATGGACGCGCTCTTGCCGGCCGCCGGCGCGGGGGCGGCCGATGCCGTGATGAGCCCGGCTTCCGCGCAGTGGCGGACGATATCGTCGGGCAGAAGCTCGAAACAGCGGGGAAAAACGTCCTTTCCCCGGACAGGGATCCCCATCGCCTTGATCTGCTCCTCGATGACCGGGTCGAGCTCCTCGATGACCAGGAGGGTTTCCACGCCTTCGGCGAACTCTTTAATCATCGCCCCGGGAAGGGGAAAGGACATTCCGAGCTTCAGAACGGAGGCTTCCGGGAACACTTCCCTGACGTAGGTGTAAACCACTCCGCTCGTCACGATACCCAGTTTCCTGTCGCCCCATTCGATGCGGTTTGCCGGAAGGGTGTCGGCGAAGGCGGCGATTTTCGCGAGCTTGTCCTCGAGCTTCAGGTGCATGTTTTTCGCGTGGGACGCGGTGCAGTTGTACTTCTCCGGATTCCGCGGGAAGGGGCCCACCGCGTCGGGTGTCGGCTGCCGGTCGCCGAGTTCGACGACGCTCTTCGAGTGGGAAACCCGCATCACCGTCCGGAACAGCACGGGAATGTCGAACTTCTCGGAGATTTCCATGCCCAGCACGATGAAGTCCTTGGCCTCCTGGCTGTCCGCCGGTTCCAGCGTCGGAATCTTCGCGAGCCGGGAGTACCACCGGTTGTCCTGCTCGTTCTGGGAACTGAACAGGCCGGGATCGTCCGATGTCACGACGACGATGCCCGCCTCGGCGCCGGTGTACACCGTGTACAAGAGCGAGTCGGAGAGGACGTTCATCCCCACCTGCTTGGTGGTCACCAGGCATCTCCTGCCGGAATAGGCGGCGCCGGCGGCGGCGTCCATCGCGACCTTTTCGTTGACGGACCATTCGGCATAGACGTCCTTGCCGTACTTCCGGACGATGGTCTCGATGATTTCGGAACTCGGTGTTCCGGGATAACCCAGCGCGATCCTGACGCCCGCCTCGTAGGCACCGCGTGCGATCGCTTCGTTTCCTGAAAGTATTTCCTTCACAAAATATCCTCCGGTCGAAAAAATTTTATTCTTCGAGAATCATGAGCGCGTCCGCCGCGCGGACCCCCCGTCCTTCGGGAAGCACCATGAGCGGATTTATGTCCAGGGCCCGCAGCCGGGGGCCGATGCGGAGGGCGAGTTCCCCGGTCTTGACGAGGGTGTCCACGAGAGCGTCGATGTCCCCCCGGGGGCGTCCGCGGAAGCCCGTAAGGAGCCCGTAACCGGCGGTTCCCCGTATCATCGCCGCGGCGTCGTCCCGGCCCAGCGGCGGGATCGCCACGGTCCTGTCCCGCAGGAGCTCGATGAAGATCCCTCCCATGCCGAAAACCACCGCCGGCCCGAAATCCGGATCCCGGATGACGCCGCAGAAGGCTTCGGCCACCGGGTCCGTCACCATGCCCTGGCAGAGAACCCCGTCGATGCGGGCTTTCGCGTTGAACCGGCGCGCGTTTTCGGTGATGCGGCGATACGCCTTCCCGAGTTCCTCCTCGTTCGCGATGCCCAGCGCCAGCGCGCCGGCCTCCGTCTTGTGGGGGATGTCGGCGGACATCACCTTCAACGCCACGGGATACCCCGTCCGCAGGGCGGCGGCGGCGGCTTCATCCGGGCCGGCGCAGAGCGTCTCCTCCGTGCAGGGTATGCCGAATTCGCGGAGAATTTCCTTGGAACGGTGCTCGGTCAGTGTCCCCCGGGCCCAGGATGGCAGCGAAAAAGGCTCCGGCGCCTTGCCCCCGGGGGCCGCCCCGCCGCTTTCCCGGAGCTTTCGCCTTCTTTCCGCGCGGGAAATCCACAGGCTCACCGCCCGCAGGGCGGGGCGCGTTCCCTGGAGCAGCGGCACCCCCGCGTCGTCCAGGACTTTTCGGGTCTCTTCGTGCAGGCCCCCCGCGGTGTTGCTGATGACGACCACGGGCTTTCCCGTCTTCGCCCGGGTTTCCGCCGCGGACCGGACGGTGACCATGTACTGCTCCACCTGTGCGGGGGCCATTCCCGGCGGCAGGTCCTGGACGACCAGCAGGGCGTCCGCCTCCTTTTCCTCCGCGGCGGCGGCGAGCATCAGGGGATACGCGGTTTCGATGCGGCCGTAGCCCCAGGCGTCCAGGGGATTGGATATGCCCGCGTAGGGGGGAAGGTGCGGCGCGAGCTTCTGTTTTCCGTCCTCCGACCAGGCGGGAAACCGGATGTTCAGTTTTTCGCCC
>CAZGUL010000384.1:0-3106 GCA_964529055.1 uncultured Spirochaetaceae bacterium | reverse complement strand
CTCCGGCCCCGCGGCCGGCGCCGATAGCGATTTTTTTCATGTTTGGTTTCCGTGTAGGGTTTCCAGGGTCGTGTTCAGCGTGTATTCGAGTTCCAGAAGTCCCGCGAGGTAGTTGTATTTTTCCCGGAGCAGGTTGAGCCGGGCTTCCTGCAGGGCGAGCTCGGTGGTTTCGATCTGGGAATACTCCTTGAGTCCCGCGTTGTAGGCCTCCTGCCCCATACGGTTCGCCTTGTCGGCCAGGCGCACGTTGAGCTCCAGGGCACCGATCTTCTTTTCCGACTTTTCCAGGTTCATGACGATCCGCCGGATTTCCAGCTCCGTCCCCCGGAGTGCCTGGGCGAGGCGCACGCGGACCGTCTCCCTGTCGATTTCGGCCTTCCGGATTTCGTTCCGCGCCTTCGAGTCCGGCAGAAAAACGTCCAGACCGACGGAAACGCCGATGCGGAGCATGCCGCTCCGCTGGCTCCAGTCCCCGTCGAGCCAGGAGTCGGCGAAGGGGTCGCCGGAAAAGGTCGGGTCCAGGCTGTACATCAGGGTCAGCGCGGGATAGAGGTAGGAATTCTGCAGTTTTATCCTGTTTTCGGCTGCCTGCCCGGCGAGCACCAGGCTCCGGACGTCGGGGTTCCGCTGGAGAAAGCGCGCCGCCAGGGACTTCGCGTCGAACGTGTATGTTTCCGGTTCGACCTTTCCCGAAAGCCGGACTTCCCGGTCGTACTCCAGGCCCAGGTCCATCTTGAACGCCAGGAGGGCCGTGCGGTAGCCGCTGCGGGCCTCCTCGATGGCCGGTCTGATGGTCTCCATCGCCACCTGGGCGGCCAGCAGGGTGTACTCGTCCACCAGTCCGCTCCGGAAATTCGCCAGCGCCTGGTTGTACCGGGTCGTCGCCGCGGCGAGGTTCTGTTGCACCAGCTTGATGCGTTCCTCCAGGACAAGGAGATTGTAGAAGCTTTTCCGCACCGCCAGAGCGAGTTTTCCGCGGGCGGTTTCGAGGGCAAGGAGCCCCGCCTCGTAATCCTGCCGGACACGGCGGATCTCGTGGATCATGCTGAGGGAGAGGGGCAGGGTGGCGGACAGGCTCGTCCCCAGGCCGAAGGTGTGGGGCGGGGTGGTAAAACCCAAAGTGGGCGGGGGCCCGGGCAGGGGGACCGGAACGGGCGACGGCGCCTCGTTGGTCCGGCTGAGCGCGACCCCCGCCGCGATCTGGGGGTAGAAAACGTTGTGGACCGTGTCCTTCGCGAGGCGTTTCAGATCCAGGCTGAGCCCCTCCGCCTCTATGCCCAGATTGCTGCGCAGGGCCAGGGCGACGGCGGATTCCGCGTCGATGGCGACGGCGTCCTGGCCGGGGAGGTTCGGGACCGCCGCGAAGAGAAACGCGGATGCCACTACCAGAAAACATGTTTTCATACGGACTCCCTGGGAAAAAGGTCTTTCGCGAAAATGCCGCCGAGGTACAGCTTGTGGAAGTTGCGCAGGTGAAGCATGATCGTATCCCGGCTCCTGCCGGTGCCGTGCAGGTCCATGACGATGCGGAACGCGGCCACGTGGAGCAGCGCCGCCGCGTGGAGGAGGTCGTCGTCGCCGCCGGCGAGTTCCCCCCGGTCGCGTGCCTTCAGGATGAAGGAAAACATCTCCCGGGTCAGGTCCGGATCGGGTTTCGGGACGGCCAGCGCGATGTTGTGAAAGCGGAGCCAGTTGAAGAAGGTCAGCAGGGCCGGATTGTTCAGGGTGTAGGTGGCGGTCTTGACCATGCAGCAGTAGGCCTGGTCCGCGAATCCCTCGGGCCGTCCGGCGGGGGAGGAAAAAATCCTCGCCACGTACTCCTTCTCCCGGTCCAGCATCCGCCGGAAAATATCGTCCTTGTTCTTGAAGTAAAAGTACAGGCTGCTCTTGGACATTCCGATCCGCGCCGCTATCCTGTCCACCGAAGCGTTACGGAGGCCCTCCTCCGAGACCACGCTTTCCACGGCGGAGAAGATCCTGTCCGGCGGGGGCATGTCTTCCCGCGGCACGGTGCAGGCCGCCTCCAGCCCCGCGTAATCCACGAGGTCCGGGGCCCGGTTTTCCATGATTCCGCCCAGGCAGAACCTGCAGGCTCTCCCGATCTCCTCCCGGACCCCGTCCCCGGTCAGGGCCGGCACGACCGCGTATCCCGTGCCGCAGTCGATGAAGACCCGCACGGCCGTGTAGATGCTGGAAACGTACAGGAAGTGCAGCCGGGTAAAAAGTTCCGCCTCGGACACGAACCTCCCCTCCGCGGCGAAGAGACGCCGGAAAAGCGCGATCTGGCCGCTCATGAGGTTTTCGATCTTCAGGTGGCCTCCCATGGGGGGACGGAGCATCTGGGACAGGAAAAAGATGTAATAGTATTCGTGGTCCAGGAAAAACCGGAACTGGAGCCGGATGAACAGTCGGACCGCCTCTTCGGCGCCGGCGTTCGCCGCCTCCCGCTGAAAATCCCGGTGCATCGCGGCGTAGTCCCGCAGGAAGCGGTCCTCCATTGCCGTGACGAGGGCTTCCTTGCTCCGGAAGTGGCGGTACAGGGCCGGTTTGGTGAGTTCCAGGCGGTCCGCCAGCGGACTCAGGCTCATTTTCGTGTAATTGGCCCTGCCCCATTCCTCGAAGGCGGTGGCGATGATGCGTTCCTGGCCGGGGGTCAAAGTTTTCGTTTCCATAATCGATGACGGCGGGAGTTACCGAACGTTCGTTAACAGCGCCGGAGGAAAATATACGCTCCCGCGAAAAAAAAGACAAGGGTTTTCCGGCACTTCGGATGAAAAAAATACGATTTTCTTGGCGTATTGACAAAAAGCGGGAAGTCCGTAAATAATACATTATCGCGCTTGTCAGAAAGAATATTCCGACAGCCGAATATACAAGGAGAAGGTATGAAGAAGATCGCTTTAATCGTTCTCGCGCTGACCGTCGGCGCGGCGGCATTTGCCCAGAACGTCACCGCGACGAAGTATTTCGTCGCCCACCAGGGCGGCTACATCGGGGAAGCCTCCGTCACCATCGACGGAAACCAGAAGGTCGTGGCCGCTTCGATCCGTGAATGGCAGGGACCCGGCGGCTGGGCGGAGTACACGTCCCCGGACAAAAAGTCCCT
>CAZGUL010000383.1:0-3111 GCA_964529055.1 uncultured Spirochaetaceae bacterium | reverse complement strand
CCTTTACGAGGAACCCGGTCTGCACCGAGAAAAAATTCGTCATCGCCACGCTGGCGCCCACGGCGAAGCCGGGTTTTTCCGCCGGATAGCGGTCCGCGTCGAAGGTGAACGGTACGTTGAGGTCGGCGGCCAGCAGAATCGGCCTCATGGGAGAGTAGGATACACCGAGCACCGCGGACATGGGGAGCGGCTCGTCCAGGACGTAGGGGCCGACGTTCTTCACCACGACCCCCAGGGAAGCGTTCTTGGACCGGGAAGAATAGAGTTTCAGGAAGTTGAAACGGGTCAGCACGCCGACGTCGGCCATGATTCCCACGGCGGACTGACCGGCGGCGATGTTTTCCGATATGTGCCGGTATGCGGCCTTGAGGTTTGCCCCCACGGAAATCCCGCCGAAGTAGTAATTGGACAGGAAGTTCCGGGAAATGTTGCCGATGGCGATGGTTTCCGAATAATATCCGCCGGAGGCCCTGTCTCCCCAGATATCGTAACCCGTGAACGGAACGTAGAGGAATTTCGCCGCGAAGGCGTATCCCACCGACCCCCTGCGACGGGTGAAGACGAGGCCCTCGATGCTGGTATCGGCAATCCAGTTGTTGTGCAGGAACGCGACCTCGGTGAATTCGAGCATCGAGGACGCCGCGGGGTTCGCGTCGAAGAAGCTCGAATCCCGGGCAACCGCCGTGTAGGCCGTTCCCATTCCTTCGTACTCTCCGCCCAGCGGAATGGTCAGGGTCGGAAATACCGTGAGTCCCGTGTTGGGGTCCTGCAGGAAGTCGAAAAACTCGACGGTGTCGCCGTAGATGTCGTTGAAATTGGATGCGTATCCGGGGAGCCCGATTAACAGTAGTATTGACAGCGTGATGTATGTTTTACATTTTTTCATGGGCGTTCTCATCGTCCACTTGAGAATATACTACGCGCGAAAAGATTATTCTATGTTTCGATTATCGTGCGTTTGAAATCCGGGAACGAGGGGTTTGTGCCGACAATATGATAAAATCGTTGTATAGTAGAAACGGGGTAATAAAGTAGTTATCGGCGTGGTCCAGATGGGAGGGAAAAAAACACTTTTCCATGCGTTTTTTCTCGTTCTTTTCGCGGTGGGGGGAAGTCTGTCCGCTTCGGGCGGCAGGGAAGACCCCATCGAACTGGCCAAAGCCCTCATCATCGAGCAGCGGTACAACGAAGCCCTGCTGACCCTGGCCGACGTCGCCCGGAACGAACCCGAGCGGATGGAGGAGGCGGAAAAGCTCATCCGCCGCATCCGGAACATCCGTGGAGGCTACAACGACAGATACGAGGCCCTCATCAAGGTCCTATACGAGGACAAGGACGTCAAGAAGGCCCTGGAGATAATCGCGGAACTGGAAGCCCTGGACACGAACCCGAACCCGTCCACCCAGGCGGCGATACTCCGGGCGAAGGAATCGGCACTTTTCGTCTACAACCGGGACCTTTTCAATGAAATCATGGAAAAGGCCGCGGCTCTTCTGGCGCAAAAGGATTATTGGGGGGCCGTGGAACTCTACCTGGGCGGGTTCCCCATCGGAAGGGAAGGATTCGACAAGGCGGGGTACGGCAACATCGTCACCAACGGCACCGACGCGGCCCTGGAGACCCTGAGACGGGCATCGGCCGCCTTCATGCAGGGAAAAGCGGGGCATGCCGCGGCCCTGGGAGGGCTCCTGGCAGCTGCGGAATCCCGCGACCCCGCCGCGGCCGACGCCGCGATCGCCCGGTATCTCGACGCGGTCCGCTCCGCCGCGCTGCTGTTCAAGACCGCGGCGCGTTCCCACGCCGCCCTGCGTGAACAGAACCGGATCGTCGGCACGATCCGGGAAGGGATCAGGGAGGATTTCTACCTCGGGTTCATGATGCGGTTCGCGGCGGGGCGGCAGAACGCGACGTCCCCGGAAGGAATAAAGGGGGCCGCGGAGCTGCTGATGAAGGAAGCCGCCGTCTTCGCGGGCCGGGCCCGGGCCAGGAGCGAAGAGGCCCTTGCCGCCGGGCGTGAACTTCTCCGGACGGAAGACCCCGCCGCGGCGGAGCGCTATTTCGTCGATGCCGGAAGACACGCCGCCGCCGCCGACCGGGTCCTGGGTCTCTGGTTCGAAGCGATCCCTCCCGAACTCGGCGCCGGCGATCCCGTGGTATGGAAGGCCGTGGAAACCGAAGCGGGCCTGTACCTGGGGGTCGCGGCGGCCCGCCGGGGAGCCTCCGCGTACGCGGACCTGGCCGGTGCGATCCGGGAAATCCGCAGGGCCGGCGATCCGCCGCCGGGGACCGGTCCCGAACTCCGGGTTTTCCGGGAGGTTCTGAAAAGAAACGGGGAAACCCTCGCGAGCCTGGACGGGGAGTGGACCCTGTTCGAAGGCGCGACGGGGGAAAACCCCTTTTCCGACGAAGCCGCGCGGAACACCGCCCGGGGTCTGCGGGAAGACCTGGGCCTGTGGCGGGACAGGTTCCTGGGCATTGAGATCGATGCGGTGAACAGAATCGCCGGTTTCGAAATCGGAGTGCTGAACGACGGGCTCGCGGGGCGGACGGAGGATTTCCGGAGGGCGGAAACCCTGCTGGCGGGGGTGGAGCGCGAGGTGGAAATTGCCGGGGGAACCCGGGAAAAGGTCGTTTTCAAATATCCCGGGGAAAGCCTGGAAATCCTGAACGGTCTCCCGGGGGCGCTGAACGACCTGCAGAAGGCCACCGGGGATTTCGTCACGGCCTACCGGAACGAAACCCCGGCAATACGGGACTTCCCCGGGGTGACGGCGAAAACGCGGAACGCCCAGGAGAACCTGACGGCCATTCAGGGGCTCCGGAATTCCGTCGCGGCGGCGGCGGCGCGGGCGCGGGAAGGCGTCCTGCTGGCGGAACGGTTCAAGAACGAGGGGAACCGGAAAATCGCGGAAGCCGAATCGGCGATCGGGCGCAGGAATTTCGACGCCGCGGGCGAACACATCCGGGCGGCCCGGCAGGCGTTCTCGACGAGTCTCTCGTACCAGGAAGACGCGGATTTCCGGAACAGCAGCGACGCGCGGCTCCTTGCCCTGGACGCGGCCATCGTGAAGGCCCTGAACGACCTCATCGTCGTGGAGGTCCGGCGCCTGC
>CAZGUL010000382.1:0-3125 GCA_964529055.1 uncultured Spirochaetaceae bacterium | reverse complement strand
GGTCCGCGTTGGCGTGCACGTCGAAATCCTTGATATGCTTCTGGATGATTTCCAGCAGCTCCAGGAGCCCGGAGTTTTCCGGCGTCGGCTTGGTGAGAACTCCCTTGCCGACGTAGATGGCGGGTGTGTCGTAGTACGGGACGTTCAGGGTGATGTAGGACCCTTCCTTGATCGTCTTCCCGCCTATAACCATGGAACCCGGATTGAAGTCGATGTCCTGGTAAACGAGAGCGACCTTCCCCAGACTGCGGGCCACGACCGGCGCGTGGGAGGCGTAACCGCCCTCGGAGGCAAGAACGCCCCGCGCCACTTCGATGGCCTTGACGTCTTCCGCGAACGTGGCCGGCATGGCCAGAATGAAATTCGCGTCCTCGTTGCTCTGCGTAGCCTGCCGGTGAGCCTTCAGCAGGGCTTCCGTGGAAAAATACACCTTTCCGATGGCCGCCCCGACGGAACCGGCGATTCCTCCCGAAACACAGGGAAATTTGGCAACCGAGAGCTTGTCCAGGGTCGGATGCAGGATCTCGGACAACCTGCCCGGCTTGATCGCCTTCAGGACATACTCCTCGTCGATGACGCCCTCGTTCATCAGATCAAGCAGGCTCTTGATTTCCGCCTGGGTAGACTTGTTGGCCGCCGGCTGCTGATCGATGATCCAGAGGTCTCCGTTTTCGACGGTGAACCGGACCCTGCGGATTTCCTTGAACTTCCGTTCCAGCTGCTGACCGATCTCCACGAGCCGCTTCAGAATGGCGGCGTCCATTTTTCCGATGGGGGTCCCCGCCTTGACGCGTTCGTCAAAGGCCTGGGTGAAATATTCGCCCATCAGGACGTTTTCGCCGGAAATGACGTCGTGGGTGAAATAACTTCCGAAACAGCTTTTGTCGTTGAAGTTGCCGAACACCATCGTCTGGATCAGCAGCGCCGAATCCTCGCTGGTGGTGTTGGTTTCCAGGACCGTCCGGAAAAGGTTGACCACGTACATGAGCTGCTGGTAGGCGCCCGTATACACGGCCTCCGGAAAGGCGTCGCGGAATTTCTTCATGGCGGTCATCGTGGCGGCCTTTGTTTTGGCGTTCCACAATGCCTTGTGAAAAGACTTGAGCTTTGCCGCCCTTTTCGTCGCCGGGTCGGCGAACAGCTCGAGTTCGATGATCTTCTGCAACAGGTTGTTGTACTCGTGCCAGGCGAAGGACTCGCCGACAAAGCTCGCGAAGCCGCCGATCGTCTTGTCGCAGAGTCCGATGTTGTGAATCGACTGGGTGTTGACGATGTTCAGCATCGGGCTTTCCACGACCTTGATCAGGAGCGGATTCTTCGGATCGTCGAAACCTTTTCCGAAGGCCTTTTCCATTTTCTTGAAAGGCTCTTTCAGGATGGGCCAGACCTTGTCGGTCCCGCGGGGAAGGTCCAGAACCGTCGCGTTCGGAAGAATGAACCCCGGAGATGTGGGAATGTTCAGTGTGGCAAGCTCGATGATGCGCCGGCCGCGGTTCCCGATTACTTCAAGGGTCTCTTCCTTGTCGTTGTATTCCCCGTTACAGAAAAAATAAAAATCCTCCATAAAAACCGCACCTCAAAAAAGATCGAGAACCCGATTTACGGCGCCGCGGAGGAACACTTCGAACCTCGGGCTCGCCCCTTCGAACAAATACTTCTGAAGCTTCGACACGTCCTTGATATCGTCGCCGACGACGCTGATCATGATCGGGTTGCCGTGCTTCACCTTGCCCCATTTGAACAGGGCGTTGATGTCGTTTATCCTTTCGTTTTCGTACCAGATCAGCACGTCCAGGGTCGGATACTTGGACCTGTAACTCTCGATGATCCTCTTCCACGCTTCAACGTTGCCGTTGTGGAAAAGCTCGTTCGTTACAAGGACCCCGTAACGGGGCGTCATCCGCTTCTTGCCCGCGGCGACCGGCGGAGCCGCGGCGGCCTGGGCGGGCGCGGCGGCGGGAGCCGGAGCCGAGGGGGCCTCCGGCCTCGGTGCGGGTTTCGGCTTTTCGGCGCCCGCGAAATCCTTCCGCGTCCTGACCTTTTCCCCGTCAAGCAGCCGGATGAAATCCTCCACCGCGGCCTTCAGGACCTCTGGTTCACAGGATTCCGGGTCCACGGCTCCGGCGTACACGACGACGAGTTCGTCCTTCATGAGGGGAACCGCGGCTTCCCAGTGCGAAGCGTTTTTCGGGTTGATGATGAAAAGGCCCGCCTGCGGGGAGCTGTAGGAAACGACCAGCTGGATCTTTCCCCAGCCCGAGACGGCGGACAGGATGTCCCCGGCGGATTCTATCGTGCGCCGCAGGTTGTAGGACCTGAAGGCGTACCCGAATTTATCGACGGCCAGCGCGTTGATGATGGGTTTTACCTGATCGCGGGAAACCTCTCCCTCCTCGAGGGAGAGGTTGATCATATCCGCGAGATTTTGGCCGTCCTGAATTTCCCCGACGAATCGGGTGACCAGCTTGAAGTGCCGCAAAGCCGTGTTGAAGCCGGCCTTGCGGGAGAGAAAATTCAGTTCGTTATCCATATCTTACAGTTCTTGGAGGCCCGACCCCGACGAAGAAGATCTCCGTTTCGAGGGCGTGACGTCCGCTTTGCCTTTCACTCCTTCCGCCGGAGCGGTTTCGGCCGCTACGAAGGCTTCCGGTCCCTGCGGGAGGCTCTTTACCAGGGGCTCGTCGATTTCGGACGCGAAGTGCATGGAAATGTCTTCCCGCACCGTGGACCGGCGCCGCTTGAATGTGGCGAAGGCCGCGTCCTGGAAGCCCTTGGAAATGCCGTGCAGGAATTCGTTGAGCACGTTTGCCATGGCCATCAGGGTGTATTTCTTGCGTTTGATGCTCGTGATGTCCACATCGAGCAGAAGACCCGACTGGATGTGGTAGGGGTTGATCAGGTAATCGAAGGCTTCAAATTCCTTTTCCAGGAAAGTCAGCCGCTGATCGAGGATGACCCGTACCTGCGGGTTCTGATAGCCGTAAATCGATTTGATCTTGTCCCGTGTCCGGCCGAGCATCTTCTTGAACAGGGTTTTTTCATAGAGGTAGGTCTGGTTGAGGCGCTCGACGTCCGTCATTTCCGCCTTGACGAGCATGATCTCGTTCCAGGTTTTCTCGATTTCA
>CAZGUL010000381.1:0-3143 GCA_964529055.1 uncultured Spirochaetaceae bacterium | reverse complement strand
GGCAGACTCCCACCGGCGGGGTGCTGAGGCCGATGTTGAGATTTACAAGCATCACCAGGGCGAAGTGGAGCGGGTGGATCCCGAGTTTCACGGCCACCGGCAGAAGGATCGGCGCGAGAAGGATGACGCTGGCCCCCGTTTCCATGATCATTCCCATGAAAAGGAGGAAGACGTTTATCAGCATCAGGAACACGTACTTGTTCTGCGTCATCCCCAGTATCCAGTTCGCGATGGTCGTCGGCACCCTCTCGAGGGCCATGACCTGGCCGAACAGGGCCGCCGTCGCGATGATCAGCAGAATGACGGACGAGGAGACCGCCGCCTTCTTGAAGCTCGCGAGGATGTCGGCCAGGGACAAGGTCCGCAGAATGAAAACTCCGGCCACCATCGCGTAGAAGCAGGCGACCGACGCTGCCTCGGTGGGCGTAAACCGGCCGGAGAAGATGCCTCCGACGAGGATGATCGGCATCAGCAGGGCGATGATGGATTTCCGCACCGTCGTGACGACCTGCCCGATGGACATGCGCGTCGTCCTCCGGGGATGATGGTTGCGGACCGCGTAGATGTACGCCAGGATCATCAACGCCAGGGCCACCGAAAAGCCGGGAATGAAGCCCGCCGCGAACAGGGCCCCGATGGATTCCCCGGTCATCATGCTGTAAATGACCATGACGATGCTGGGCGGGATGATGGGTCCGATGACGGACGAGGCGACCGTCACGGCGGCGGCGTAATCGACCTTGTAGCCCTCCTTTTCCATGGCCGGTATCAGGACCGAACCCAGGGCCGCCGTGTCGGCGACTCCGGAGCCGGTTATTCCGGCGAAAAAGACGCTGGCCACGATGTTGACCTGGGCGAGGGCCCCCGGGATCCTTCCGACCAGCATGCCGGAAAACTCGATCAGCGAATCGGTGATCTTGGCCCGGTTCATCAGTTCCCCCGCCAGAATGAAGAACGGGATCGCCAGAAGCACGAAACTGTCAGGCCCGGAATACAGCTTCTGCCCCAGCATGTCCAGGGAAATCTGGCCGATGAAAATATAGTAGTACAGGGCCGAAGCCCCGAGAACGAAGGCTATCGGGACGCCCACGAGGATCGCTCCCGTAAAAATCAATCCCACGATTCCCATGATTCTCTCCTTACGATCCGATCAGGATCGACTTCACGTCCCTGGCCCTGGCGATCCCCAGGAAACCGTTCAGAAGATGCACCAGCATCATGAACATTCCCAGGGGCAGACTGAATTTGACGTACATCATGGAAATCGGAATTATGTCGCCCGTCATGCCCTTCGAGGCCAGGGCGGCAATCAGGCTGTAGACCGTCGCGAATCCCAGGAAAAGGGAGACGACGGCATACCCCAGTATGATTCCGATTCTCGCGATGCCGACCGGGAGAGACTGCATGAGCATGTTGACGCCCACATGCTGCTTCTGTTTGAGAGCCACGCTGCCGCCGATGAAGCAGAGGCTGATGAGGCACCAGCGCGACAGCTCTTCCGACATCGAGAAGCTGTTGCCGATGATCCGGAGTATGACGCCGCTGAACACGAGGAGAAACATGGCGATGACCAGAACCGTGGCCAACGCAAGGGCGAATTTTTCCAGAGCGTCGCTCAATTTTCCCACAATACCCATTCGAGACCCCCATTGATTGGAACGCTGGAAACGAAAAAATGAAGAAACCGCCCCGGCCGGAAGCCGGGGCGGCTTTATACCGGACCACGTCCGGAAAAAATCAGTAACCGAATTCCTTCTCCGCCTGCTTGACCGCGGCGAGGAAGTCGTCGATGACCTTGTCGCCGATCTGCTTGCGCAGCCAGTCGTAGGTGGGCATGGCGGCCTGCTTGAATTTCTCGAGTTCCGCCGGGGTCGGAGCGTAAATCTCCATGCTCGCCTTCAGCTTGTCGTAGTCCAGAACCCGGGTCGCCAGGGCTTCCGAGGAGCGGTCGATCTGCTGGCCGTGGTACGACGCGATGTTGATGGCATGCTTGTAGGCCGCCGGCAATCTGTTATAGAACCGGGAGTTGATCAGGACCATGTTTTCGCTCCAGGTGTGTCCGTCCAGCGTGATGTATTTCTGGACTTCGTACCACTTGTTCGCGGCGATGTTCCACACCGGGTTTTCCTGTCCGTCCACGACGCCGGTCTGGCAGGCGGTGTAGATTTCGGCATGGGCCAGCGGGGTCGCCGAGGCGCCCAGGGCCTGCACCATGGTCACGTAGATCGGGGACTGCATGACGCGGAATTTGAGGCCCTTCATGTCCTCCGGAGTGCGGATGGGCCTCCTGTTGTTCGTGAAGTGCCGGGTCCCGTTCTGGCCCATGGCGAGGATGATCATGCCGGTTTTTTTCTCGAAGTCCGCCTTCAGGTCCTTCCAGAACTTGCTGTTGTCGAAAACCGACCAGGCCACTTCGTCGGACTTGAAAACGTACGGCAGGTTGATGACCTGGATGGCCGGGTAGATGCTCGCCACCGTTCCGGTGGTGGTGGCCATTTCCAGGCTGCCGGACTTGACCATTTCCATGGACGTTTTCGCGTCGGCCAGGGACATGCCGGGATACAGTTCGACGGCGACTTTGCCGTTCGTCAGGGATTCCACCATGTTCTTGAAAACGACGGCGAACGCGTGCTCGGCCTGGGGGACGACGGCGGTCTGCGGCCAGGTGCTCGAATCGGTGTATGAAAAGCGGATCCTGAAATCCGGTTTTACCTTCGCCTGCGCGAACACGGACACCGCCGATAGACCGACGAGCGCGATAACGAGAACGACTTTCGCGATTTTCTTCATCCAATTCCTCCTCTGGATTGACTGGTATTCGGATACAAAATAATCCCACGGGAATCCCCGCCTGTCAACCTCAGGAGAATATGAATCTTTTTGCCGTATCGCGGGGGTCCCGGGACGCGGGAAGGCCGGCTGCGGAAAAGTCAGTCGTCCCGCAGAATCAGCAGTTCCGGCCGGTACTCGAAGTGCACGGTGTCGAAGTAGAGCCATTTTCCGCCCCAGATGAAACCGTGCTTTTCGAAAACCTCGACGATCTCCCGGGGGACCATCCATCGTTTTTCGTAAGGAAGGGAGTACCACTCTTCGTCGAACCGCATCAGGTTGCGCCAGTAGTACTGCAGCCCGCCCCAGCTTTT
>CAZGUL010000380.1:0-3150 GCA_964529055.1 uncultured Spirochaetaceae bacterium | reverse complement strand
GGAAGTCGTCAAAGGACGGTTTTATCCCCGCATGGGAACGGATGCCGTGGACAAAAAGAAACAGAACACCGCCCGTTCCCGCCAGGGCGAAGATCCATCCGATGACGGAGCCCTTTCCCAGGGCCGCGGCATACCCGGAGATACCGGCCACGAGCGAGACGGCCAGGAGGATCGACAGTTCCATCTTGGCGTGGCCCGCAAAGGGTGATTCGACGGGTTTTTCTTTAGGAAAAAAACGGCTGTACAGGAGGGAAGGGAAGAACCGGGAATGGAAAGACCACGAAAGCAGGCTGGGTTGCGGACTTGTTCCGGGCATATCGTTCCTCCATCATGAATCGGCGGGGATCCTTTCCGGGCGGAACCCGGCCGGACGATAATCTGATGCCGGTTATCCGAGCACTCCAAGGAACCAGTCCCGGAAATCGGACAGGGGCCCCAGCGGCGGCGAATCGGGGACACCGGCTGCTCCGTCGACCCAGAATACGTTGAGGCCGACTTCCATGGCAGGTGCCATGTCGTTGCCCCAGTCGTCGCCCACCATGACGCACTCCTCCGGGCGCCGGCCGATGAGTTCCAGAATCTCCCTGTAATAAAACGAATTCGGCTTGGCCGTGTGCATGATTTCGTAAGACGTCACAAGCCGGAAGGGTAGATCGGAGACACCGGCCCAGTCCATGCGCTGCCTCATGGCCGTCTCCGGAAAGATCGGGTTCGTAGCGACGACCACCTCGCAGCCCGCGTCGATGGCGGTCCTGACAGCCAAGCGCGCCGCGGGGTTTGGAGCGGTCAACGAACGAAGGCTGCCGAACCGCGACTCGTAGAATTCGTCGAACAGGGGCATCATCTCTTCCGCCGTCCGCCCGACGCTCGGGAAGAAGTGATCGATGAACACCTGCTGATTTGTGACGGCGGGGTTCCGATTTTTCATCATCGCGAAGGTTGCCCGGAAAAGCGCGGTGATGAACTTCTTCGGGGGAACCAGGTGGGCCATGCCGGGGGTCAGCAGGTCAAAATACTCTTTTACAAAGCGGTTCATATCGTTCACGAGCAGGGTGTCATCCAGGTCGAACAGAACCGCGCGAATCGTCTTGTCCATGTTGCGATACCCTGTATCAAAGCTCTTCCCGCCGATGTCCATGGCATTTCTCCTTTTTCATGAAACGGCCATGGAGTGGAGGATCGAGGAAGGCTGTGTTTCGGTTTGATCCGGGAAAGGGTTTCATTTTTCAGCGGGTTGACGATACGGGATGGGTTTTCGAAAGTCAACTTCCATTCTGCAAACGCAGGGGAAACCGGCCGTGCAGAGAAGATTGGGAAATGGATGGCCCCCGCTGTCAGGACTGGGGACGGCCGTTCCTGTTATCGAGATTTCAAATCAGCCGGTTGGATGATAAAATAAGGCCACAACGACGGTTCCATTGTCCTTTACAGCAGACCAGCCAAAGGGGGGAAACACCATGGGCGGCTTATTGGACGATCTCTGGAAGTTTTTCAGGAAGGGCCGTGCACAGGATCGGTTCTCGGTGACGGGCACAGCCATGGTCATCATTGCCCCGGGTGAGAACGGGGAAAGGAAGGTGCGGATTCTGGATATCAGCAGGGGAGGGCTGGCTTTTATCTATGACGGACCGAAGGAAAAACTGGTAGAATCGGGCATCATGCAGCTTCTTGCGAATAACGTCGTATTTGTGGACAGGGTTCCATATGAAACGGCTTACGACATTCCCCTCGAGGAAACGGAAGGTCAATATCGCCGCCGGGGGGTGAAATTCAGATTCGTGGGGATCCTGGATGACACAAAGCTGGACGCTTTCATAAGAGAAATTAAGTCGTTCGAATTGTAGCGCCGATTTGTCGTTTGACGGATTTGCGCATGCCTGCCGGGCAATGATCCGGAAAGACACGAGTACAGGGAAAGTCCCGATTTTGAATATCCGTCAAGCCCGGAGCCCGCGCGTCTTGATTTTTTTTACGATGCCTCCCCGTCGCAACAAGGAAGTGTATTCTTCATGGCGGATGACCTGTTTCAGGTAATGAATATTGTTGTTGATGCTGTCCATGTATAAATCACGATCGATTCCCCACCGGACCCGTAAATGAGACCTCATATGCTGATGGACACCCCCGAGGTCATATTCCAGCCGGTTCAGCGTAACCTCATAAAATTGCAAAGTATTTAAAAGAAGATCATATTCGTTTTCATAATCGGCAATCCCCGCTTCCTTAAACTCATAATAAAGAAAGAGGAGTTTTTCGAGATAGAGACGATCGGCCATCTGTCCAAGAAGGTCTGCCGCACCAAGAATCTTGCCTGCTGTTTCAACCTCTTGATTCAGGAATTGTATTTCGTTGATTCGCTCGGTGAACCCGGTGCACAGGAGAATGTCGCGGAATGATTTCGATTCATGGGCGAAAACGGGATGGTCGGCAAAGTAACGGTTACAGAAGTCAATGCTTCTCAGGATATGGTCGACCGTATATTTTGCACCGGTGCCGCTCGTATCGTCGAGCGTTTGATTATAGCCCGTATCGTGCATCAATGCGCTGATGATGTCGATGTTGATCATTTTTTCCGAGAGCGGTTTGCCGTCAAGAAAGGCACCATGAATCAGCCGCGCCGTAGCCAGAAATACTTCCATTGTATGGCGCAAATCATGGTATTCCGTGTTGCAAGCCCGAAATCCCGGATAACGGCCCTCAAAGAGCCTTATGATGTCCTGAAATACACGGGCGATTTCCTTGATTGAAAATGAAGGGTCGATGCCGCGCAGGATGACCTCGACCTCATCAAATGCATTCTCTGGATCGCTGATATCAACAAGGCTGATAAGCTGTTGGGTGCTGTTGTCCATTTTCCGCACTTCATTATTCGCAATGCAACTGCAATATCTTCTTTTTTACATGTTCGAACAGTCTATATCGGTAAAGGAAAAAGTCACAATATACCGAAAGGTTCATTTTTCTATATCTTCGGGTATAGATTGGCGTTCGCCGCTATCTTAACGTGACGCTGGGCACATATACGGGGGGCAGGTTATCCTGAATGGTCGATACGAGAAATGAGGATCAACGCGCAGTCGTCCGGTCCAGCTCTCTCCTGACGGCCATGCCGAGCTTCTCGACGACATAGGGCTTGCGGACATATTCGCC
>CAZGUL010000379.1:0-3164 GCA_964529055.1 uncultured Spirochaetaceae bacterium | reverse complement strand
CGGAACGACGGGCCTTTCCAGGAGGCGGCCCGGGACGACCCCCACCCCGCACCCCAGGCTTACCAGCGCGACGACTTCCTCGAAGCCCTCCGTCTGCGCATAAATTTTCGGCCGTATGCCCCTGCCCCGGAACCAGGCGTCGGCCCGGCGGCGGCACAGGTCAGCCCCGGTCAGCACCATCGGAATGTCCTCCCAGGCGGGTTCCGGGGCAAAGGCCGCGTCCCGCACAGGGCAGTCCATGGCAGGCGCGATGAAAACCAGGGGCGTTTCCCCCAGGTAGGCGAGAAGGACGCCTTTCGGGACATAGTCGGGAAGGGCCATCACAACCGCCGCGTCGGCCTTCCCCTCGGCAACGTCGGACAGGCAGGTCCCCTCGTCCGCCAGCCGGACGTTCACGCCCACCCGGGGAAAGGCCGTCCGGAAACGCCGGAGAACTTCGGGAAGCACCGCGTACCCGCCGGACAGGGAGGTCGCGACGGTCACCTCTCCGCGAACGTCATCGTCCTCCGCTTCCAGGCTTTCCTGGAAGTCCCGGTAGGACCGCAGGGCGTCACGGGCGTACATCAGGAAGAGTTCGCCCGCCCGGGTCAGGGAAACCGAGCGATTGTCACGGATAAAAAGGGGTTTTCCGACCTCGTCCTCGATCCGCTTGATCGCGCGGGACAGGGCGGAGGGGCTCAGATTGCTGAGTTCTCCGGCTTTGCCGAAATGCAGGGTATCGGCGAGGTTGACGAAGCAGGTCAGGGCGTTCAAGTCCATGTTTTCGTTGCAGCTTGTGCACCATTATATGGCGAATAAATCAATTTACGCAACAGATTTTTTATGGTATAGTTCGGGCGCTTCCGTTCTGTCCGGAGCGGCGGTCCGGAAGCAGCCACTTTGAAGGAGTATCGAATGAGTCTGAATTTTACCACGAAAGTCTTCAAAAAAGAAGAGATCCGCCTGGCGGACACCACCGAATATATCGTGCGGGGGGGGCGGGACCTGTTTCCCCTTCTTCCCAAAGCGTTCGACGGCGTAAAGCAGATCGGAGTCATCGGCTGGGGCTCCCAGGGGCCCGCCCAGGCGATGAACCTCCGGGATTCCCTGGCCGGCACGGCGATCAAGGTCGCCGTGGGCCTCCGGAAGGGTTCCGCCTCCTGGAAAAAGGCCGAGGAGGCCGGGTTTTCCGCAGCGGCCGGCACCCTGGGCGACATGATGAAGGTCGTCGCCGATTCGGACATCGTCATTCTGCTGATCGCCGACGCCGCCCAGGCCCAGCTTTACAAGGAAATATTCAAGGTCATGAAGCCGGGGGCCACCCTGGGGCTGTCCCACGGGTTCCTGCTGGGGCACATGCAGTCCGTGGGCGACAAGTTCCCCGCGAACATCAACGTCATCGGCGTCTGCCCGAAGGGCATGGGCCCGTCGGTCCGCCGGCTTTACGAGCAGGGCAAGACGACCAACGGGGCGGGGATCAACACGAGCTTCGCGGTGGAGCAGGACATAAACGGCAAGGCGACGGATTACGCCATCGGCTGGTCGGTCGCCATCGGCGGCCCCTTCACGTTCATGACCACCCTGGAGCAGGAGTACAAATCCGACATCTTCGGCGAGCGGGGCATCCTGCTGGGCGCCGTCCACGGCATCGTCGAGGCCCTGTACCGGCGCTTCACCGCGGAAGGCATGAGCGAAAAGCAGGCCTTCCAGGAAACCGTGGAATCCGTCACGGGACCGATCTCCAAAACCATTTCGAAAAAGGGCATCCTGGCCGTCTACGAGGGGCTGGACACGAAAGGAAAAGAGATTTTCGAGAAGGCCTATTCCGCCTCCTACACTCCCGCCCTGGAAATCCTCGCCGAGATTTACGACGAAGTCGCTTCGGGCAACGAGATCCGCTCGGTCATCATGGCCGGCGACAGGTTCGCCCGCTTCCCGATGGGGATCATCGACAACACCCGGATGTGGCAGGTCGGAAAGGACGTCCGGGCCGCCCGCGTCGAGAGCAAAATCCCCATCAATCCCTTCACGGCAGGCGTGTACATCGCGACGATGATGGCCCAGATCGATCTTTTGAACGAGAAGGGCCACGCCTATTCGGAAATCGTCAACGAGTCGGTCATCGAGGCGGTGGACTCCCTGAACCCGTACATGCACTACCGGGGCGTGTCGTACATGGTGGACAACTGCTCCACCACCGCCCGGCTGGGTTCCCGCAAGTGGGCCCCGCGGTTCGATTACATCCTGTCCCAGCAGGCCTTCGTCGACATCGACGCGGGCAGGGCGGCGGACGGCAAGTGCATCGAGGCCTTCAAAAACAACCCGGTCCACAAGCCGCTGGCGATCCTGTCCCGGTACCGGCCGACGGTGGATATTTCGGTCCAGGGCTGAGAAAAAACGGCCGCCGGGAGGAAAATTCCCGGCGGCGCTGACATGAAGGGCGTCCCCTGGCGGGGGCGCCGTGAAGGGCGTCCCCTGGCGGGGGCGCTTTTTTTTTAGGCCCGCGGCGGCAGGCGGCCTACACGATGCCGAGCTTCCGGCCCTCGTCCTCGGCGATGTTGAGAATGAGATCGAGCTCCTCGTCGGTGTGGATGGCCATGTAGGAGGTGCGCAGGAGCGCCCTGTTCGGCGGCACCGCCGGGGACACCACCGGATTCACGTACACGCCCCGCTCGAACAGGGCCTTCCACAGCAGGAAGGTCTTCTCGTCGCTCCCGATGACCAGGGGAACGATGGGAGTTTCGGCGGTGCCGATGTCGTACCCGATGGTCCTGAAGCCGTCGATCATCCTGCGGGCGATGGACTGCAGGCGGTGGACCCGCTCCGGCTCCTTTTCGATGATGTCCAGCGTCGCCAGAACCGCGGCGATGTTGGCCGGCGGCATGCTGGCCGAAAAGATCAGCGGCCGGGCGACGTGCTTGACGTACTCGATGACATCCGCGTCCCCCGCGAGAAACCCTCCGATGGACCCGAAGCTTTTCGAAAAGGTGCACATGATGACATCGGCAAGGTCCGCGGAGCCGTAATGCTCGGTCGTGCCCCGGCCTCCCCGGCCGAGAACGCCGATGGCGTGGGCTTCGTCGAGATAGACCCCGGCGCCGTACCTGTCCGCCAGGGCCTTTATCGCCGGAAGGTCGGCGATGTCGCCCTCCATGCTGAAGACCCCGTCGGTGACGATGAGTTTC
>CAZGUL010000378.1:0-3182 GCA_964529055.1 uncultured Spirochaetaceae bacterium | reverse complement strand
AAAGAGTCCCGTCGAAAAAGCTCTCCAGGAGACCGTCTCCCGCCTGCCGGGAAGTCCCGGGGTCTACCTGATGAAGGACGAAAAGAACGGGATCCTCTACGTCGGCAAGGCGAAAAACCTGCGGACCCGGGTGCGTTCCTATTTTTCCGGCGGCAAGGACGTGAAGACCGGCGTTCTCGTCCGCAGGATCCGGAACATCGAATACATCGTCACCGGAAACGAGTACGAGGCCCTGCTTCTGGAAAACACCCTGATAAAAAAGCACAGCCCCCGGTACAACATCAACCTGAAGGACGGAAAATCCTATCCGGTCATCAGGATAACAGGAGAGGAGTACCCGCGGGTCTTCCGGACCCGCAGGATCGTCAACGACGGGTCGGAATACTTCGGGCCCTTTCCGGCGGTGGGGATCCTGGACACGTACCTGGAGCTGATCGAAAAGATCTTCCCCCTGCGAAAATGCAGGGGGCCGCTGAAAAAGCGGGACCATCCCTGCCTGTACCATCACATCGGTCGCTGCGCCGCTCCCTGCGCCGGCCGGATTTCCCGGGAGGATTACCTCAGGAGCGTCGCGGGGATCCGGGCGCTCCTGTCCGGCGAAACCGGTGAAGTGCTGGCGAAGCTTTCCGGGGAGATGCGTTCCGCGGCGGATTTCCGGGATTACGAGAGGGCCGCGGCCCTCCGGGACGCGATACGGGCCATCGGGGAGCTCGACAGGGGACAGAAGGTCGTCGATTTCGACGAGGAAAGCCGGGATTACATCGACTGGGCCGAACAGGACGGGCTGTGCACCTTCATCGTCTTCCAGATGCGGGGGGGGCGGCTCAGCGGCCGGGACCTTTTCCGGACCGTCGTGTACGATTCGGAGGCCGACTTTCTGGAGCAGTTCCTGCTGCAGTATTACCGGCAGCCCTCCCAGGTCCCGGGGACGATCTTCCTCCGTTCCCTTCAGGGGGAGTGGTCCGTCCCGGCCTATTTCGAACGCGAATTCGCACGGTCCGTGCGCATCACCGCGGCGGCCGCGAAACGGGACCTGGCGGTCCTCAATCTCGTCCGGGAAAACGCCGGGCACGATCTGCGCAAACGCCTCCACGACCGGGGGAACGGTCCCGCCCTGGAGGAACTCGGTGCGGTTCTCGGTCTGCCCGGGGCGCCCCGGAGAATAGAAGGTTTCGACATCGCCCAGCTCGCGGGAAAGCATCCCGTGGCGTCGATGGTGTCGTTTCTCAGCGGCGCGCCGGACAGGAAATCCTACCGGAAATTCCACATCAAGACCCTGGGCGGGGAGATCGACGACTACGAGGCCGTCCGGGAGGCGGTCGCCCGGCGCTACACCCGGGTGCTGAACGAAGCCGCGGACCGGCCGGACCTGGTGGTGATCGACGGCGGCAAGGGTCAGGTGGGGGCCGCCCGCGGGATCCTCGACGCCCTCGGCCTGCGGGACGTCCCCGTGGTTGGCCTTGCGAAGAGGAACGAGGAAATTTTCCTTCCCGGACGGAAGGACCCCGTCCTGCTTCCCGACGGCTCCCCGGCGCTCCGGATCCTGCAGGCGGTGCGGGACGAGGCGCACAGGTTCGCGACGGGTTTCAACAGGAGGCTCAGGGAAAAAACCCTGTCTCTGGAAACCCTGACGTCGGTGCGGGGAATCGGGGAGGCCCGGGGAAGGAAAATCCTGAGCCGCTACGGCTCACGGGAGGCCGTCGCACGGGCGACGGGGTATGACATAGCGAAAACCGCGGGGGTCAGCCTGGAGGTCGCGGAAAACCTGCTTGCGAGGCTCCGGTCCGGGGAGTGAAGCTCAGGAGGACGCGGACAGAATGTTTTTTCCGCCCCTTTTTATGACGCTGAGGAGAAAAAGCTCCATGAGGCGCGCCTGCAGGTCGGTCCGCGCGGAGCGCAGTTCCTCGTCGAAGTCGGCGCACAGGACGATGATGTTTTCCAGGTCCCCCAGGGGGAATTTCTTCGCCGCATCCGCGTAGATCCTCTGGGTGCGTTTGCTGGCGATGTCCAGGCGGGCGAAGGCGTCGGGAAGGGAAAAATTCTTCGACAACAGGACCCTAAGCGCCTGCAGTTTCCGGAACTGCCACAACAGACCGGCGAGAAGCTGGACGGGCTGATTTCCCCCTTCCAGAAGGAGCTTGTTCAGAATTTCCAGGGCCTGTTCCAGATTCCGCGCGGCGACGCTTTCGAAGAGGGAAAAGACGTTTTCCTCTTTCCCGTGATACAGATAGGTTTCGATGTCCGCGGCGGTGACTTCCGCGCCGGGCCCCAGGAACGCGCAGAGATTGCGGCATTCCCGTTCCAGCTCCTGGGTGTTGTTTTCGATGATGTCCAGAAAGAGATCGGCGGCATCCGGGGTTATCCGGGCGTCATGGCGGTTGAAGCAGGAGATCACCCAGCTTTTTTTCTGGTTGTCGAAAAGCTCCCAGAAGATTTTCCTGCCCGCCGCCGGCACGAGGTCCGCGAGTTTCTTTTCCACGGAAACCTTGTCGCTGGTCAGGACGAGCACTCCCTCCGGCGAGGGTTTTCCGCCGTACTCCCGCAAAAGGGCGATGTCTTCCTTCTTCCGGATTTCCTCCGCGCCGTGGTACACGACGAGTTTCGACGAGGAGAACAGCGACGAATTGCGGAGCAGGGAAACCACGTCCTGGACCGGGGTCTCGAACGCGTAAAATCTGTGTTCTTCCGGCGGTTCCCCGCGGGATTTGGCCGCGGCATCCCGGATTTCCCCCAGGAACGCGTTTTTCAGCCCGGTTTCCGGACCCAGCAGAAGGTAGACGGGTTCCGTCTTAGTCATACGCCCGCATCAGAAAGGCGAGCCGCCCGAGAATGCGCACGTCCTGGCTGTAGATGGGCGGGTATGCCGGGTTTTCCGCCTGGAGCTTCACACGGTTTTTTTCCCGGAAGAATCGTTTCAGCGTCACCGCCTCGTCAACGGTGGCGACGACGATGTCGCCGTTCCGGGCCACCGGCTGCTGGACGACGACGGCCGTATCACCGCTCCGGATTCCGGCGCCGGTCATGCTGTCGCCCTGCACCTTCAGCGCGAAGTATTTGCCCTTTTTCAGGTATTTCTCGGGGATCGTCACGTAGCCTTCCAGGTTTTCCTCCGCGAAAAGGGGGCGCCCGGCGGCGACCGAACCGAGCAGCGGGACTTTCGCGATCCTCTCTTCCTCGTTTTC
>CAZGUL010000377.1:0-3217 GCA_964529055.1 uncultured Spirochaetaceae bacterium | reverse complement strand
GGCCGAGCGCCGTACGATCATTGTGGGCCGGTCGGTGCGTGACCTGCGGTCCGACGAGGCGCACTACCGCTTTCGCACGTTGGATGAAGGCCGCCGAACGGCCATCACCCGCAACGTGGACGGCATCAGGAAATGCGCGGAAGCGGGCGCGGGCGCGGTGGTCCTGAAATCCCTCTTCGAGGAACAGGTCGAGGCGGAAATCGACCATAACGGCGCGGCGGCCCCGGAATATTCCCATCCGGAAACGGAAGACTACTTCCGCCAGATGGGAAAGCATCTGGGTCCCGCGGATTACCTGAAACTGATCGAAAACGCCAAAAAAAGCGTTTCCATCCCCGTTTTCGCCAGCCTGAACTGCGCCACATCCCCGTGGTGGACGACGTACGCGAAGCAGATCGCAACGTCCGGCGCCGACGGCATCGAGCTCAACATCGCCCGGATGCCCCGGAGCGAAAAGGAGGACGCGGAAACCATCGAAAAGCGGATGGTCGACATCGTTCAGGGCGTCCGGGCCGGGATTTCGCTTCCCCTGGCGGTCAAGATCGGACCGTACTTCACGTCCCTTCCCCGGACCGCCATGCGGCTCAAAAAGGCCGGCGCCGGCGCCCTGGTCCTTTTCAACCGCTTTTACCAGATGGACATCGACATCGACAAGATGAAGCTCGCTCCGGGATACCAGTTCTCCTCACCGTCGGAGCTGTACACGTCGCTGCGCTGGATTTCGATCCTGAGCGGCACCATCGAGTGCGACCTGGCGGCGTCGACGGGAGTCCACGACGGCAGGGCCGTCGTGAAGCAGCTTCTGGCCGGCGCCTCGACGGTGCAGGTCTGTTCGGTGCTGTTCCAGAAGGGCATGGGGGAAATCCGGAAAATGCTGGACGAGCTCGGCAGGTGGATGGAAGCCCATAAATTCGCGTCCGTGGCGGATTTCCGGGGAAAGCTGAGCCAGGCGGAAAGCGAGGACCCGGAAGCCTACGAGCGTCTCCAGTACATAAAAGCTTTGACCGGAATAAATTAAGCGGGAATACCGCCCGCTCCGGGAAGCTCCTCGCCCAGGATTCCCATGGCGGCGCGGATGCCGCTTGCCCACGCGCCGGTAATCCCCCTGCTGGTGCCGGCGCCGTCGCCGACAAGGTAGATCCGCTCCGCGGCCTGAAAATATCGGTCCCGGAATACGGGTTTGTTCGCGTACAGCTTGATTTCCGGATAGTACATGATCGTGCTCGGATGGAGGACCCCCGGCACGATGGTATCCAGGAGCTTCATTGCCTTCCAGATGGCCCGCAGGACCTTCGCCGGCACCGCCAGGCTGATGTCGCCGGGGGTGCACCGGAGGGTCGGCTCGAAGTGGTACAAATCGCCCGTGAAGGTGGCCGCCTTGGAACGTTTTCCCAGCCGGAAGTCCCCCACCCTCTGCATGATGGGTTTTCCTCCCCCCATAAGCATGGCCTGCATCCCCAGCATTTCCGCCAGGGCCTGACCGCTGGCCAGGGGCTCGGTGAGCGAAACGGTCTTCAGCATCGCGAAGTTCGCGAGGCCGTTGATCCGCCTTTTTTCCGAGTAGGCGTGCCCGTTCACCGAATAGTACACGCCCCCGCCCGATGCCGCGTATTTTTCCTGGACCACGAAGGCCCTCTTCGAGTTGGTGCAGAAGGTCCTGACCTCGTCGGGAAAATAGAATTTCGGGTCGTAGTAATCCTCCACGATGGGGTAGTGCTCCATGGTGGTCTCGACACGGATCCCGATGTCCACGATGTGGTCCAGGTACGGGATGCCCAGGGATTCCATGACCCGCTGGAGAAAGCGGAAACCCTGCCGGCCCGGCGCCAGAACGAGGCAGCCGAAGCCGACGGATCCCCCGCGGGTTTCCACGGTCCGGGCCGCGGCGTCCACGGAGAGGACTTCCTCCTCCAGCCGGATGGTCACCCCCCGGCCGGCGAGTTCCGCGGTGAGCCGCTTTATGAGTTCCAGGCCGCCGTCGGTCCCCAGGTGGCTCTGCCGGATGTCCAGAAGACGCACCCCGAGCTTGTCCGCCCGCCGGGAATAGACTTCCAGGTTGTGTTTTTCCATGAAGCGGGGCTCCAGGTCCCGGACGGTTTTTTCCAGCAGGTACGACGCCTCCTCCTCCGACCAGTACTCCGTCGGAAAGCCGATGGGAAAGGTGAAATTCATCTTGCAGTCGTTCCGGAGGCCTCCGGTGGAAATCCTCTCCTTGTCCAGAACGAGGACCTTCATGTCCGGCCGCCGGGAGGACAGTTCGAAGGCCGCGCCGAGTCCGGCCGGGCCCGTTCCGACAACGACGACGTCGTAGAGTTCCATACTCTCCGACTGTAGCGGTTTTCCGGGATATTTTCCATGCCGCCCCGCGGGCCCGCGGAGGAACGGCGATTTCGACGCTCTGTTGACCCCCGGCGGCCTTTTGACTACAATGACGGTCTCGAAGCATCGGTATAATCGCACAATTCTGCGGCCCTTCATGGTTCTGAAAAGGAGGCTTTCTTTTGTACACGCCCGTTGATCCCAAAGTGAGTTTTCCGCGGCTGGAGGAAGACATCCTCGAATTCTGGGAAAAGAACGACACCTTCAAGGCGTCGATAGAACGGCGCCGGGAAGGCGGAAGAGAGTTCGTCTTCTACGACGGACCCCCCTTCGCGACGGGACTGCCCCACTTCGGCCACTTCGTGCCGGGAACCATAAAGGACATCATTCCCCGCTACCAGACCATGAAAGGCAGCATGGTGGACCGCCGTTTCGGCTGGGACTGCCACGGCCTGCCGGTCGAGTACGAGATGGAAAAAGAGCTTGGAATTTCCGGCAAGCGGGAAATCGAGAAGTTCGGGATCGCGAAATTCAACGAGGCCTGCCGCTCCATCGTTCTGCGGTACGTCAGGGAATGGCGCAGGATCGTCACCCGGATGGGCCGCTGGGTGGACTTCGACAACGATTACAAGACCATGGAACCGGACTACATGGAGTCCATCTGGTGGGTCGTCAAACAGTTGTGGGAAAAGGAGTTGCTCTACGAGGGCCATTACATCCTCCCCTACTGCCCCCGCTGTTCCACGGTGCTTTCCAACCACGAACTCAACCTGGGCGGGTACATGGACGTCCACGACCCGGCCATCACCGTAAAGTTCAGGCTGAAAAACGAACCTGACACTTCCATCCTGGCGTGGACCACCACCCCGTGGACCCTTCCGTCCAACCTGGGGCTGGC
>CAZGUL010000376.1:0-3217 GCA_964529055.1 uncultured Spirochaetaceae bacterium | reverse complement strand
AAAGTCGCCCAGATGCGAATCCTCCTCCTCCCCGATGGGCGTCTCCAGTGAGATCGGCTCCCGCGCCACGTTCTTGACGGCCTTCACCCGGGCCACCGACCACCCCAGGCGCTCCGCCACCTCCTCGTCCAGAGGCTCGCGGCCGAGCACCTGCATGAGCTGCCGCGACTCCCTCACGACCTTGTTGATCTGCTCGATCATGTGCACCGGGACCCGGATCGTGCGGGCCTGGTCGGAGATGGACCGGGTGATGGCCTGACGTATCCACCAGGTTGCGTAGGTGGAAAACTTGTAGCCCTTCCGGTACTCGAATTTCTCGACCGCCTTTATGAGACCGATGTTTCCCTCCTGCACCAGGTCGAAGAAATGCAGGCCCCGGTTCGTATACTTTTTTGCGATGCTGACGACCAGGCGGAGGTTCGCCTTGATGAGGCGGTCCTTCGCCGTCTGCATCATGTTCTTGCCCCGGGCTATCTCCTTCGCCATCTTCAGGATGTTGGCGATGGAATCCTCGAACTCGACTTCCAGGCCCCGGAGTTTTTTCTCGGTGATCTGGATCTGGCGGATTTCCTCCTTGATTTCGTCGGCGGAAAGCCCCAGGTCCTCCTCGATCTTCAATCTCTTGTCCGTCATGGTCAGACAACGGCCGAGGGTGCGCAGTTCCCGCAGGTTGGAGACCCGGAGACGTTTCTCGATTTTTTCCTGCTCCCGCTTGTATTTCTTGATTTTCTTCGAAGCGTTCAGGAATTTTTCGGAAAACTGGAGAATTTCCTCCTGATGGACTTCCACCTGGAAAAGTTTTCCCAGCAGATCCGTTCGCATGGGTGAGATGGTTTCGTCGCCGAGAATGTCCCCGCCGTGGGCCACCAGTTTCTTCTTGGTGTCCATGTACGCCCGCAGGTCGCCGAGGATGTCCCGGAGCGATTCACGGTAAAATTGCGCGAGCCGGCGGCGTTCCGCCAGGTATTCGGATATCTCCTTCTTGGAAAGGTTCATTTCCCGGGGATCTTTTTTGGAAAAGGCCCTCTGCGCGAGGATGTAGAATTCCGGGATAAGCATGCCCGAATGCTTGATGACGTCCTTGATGATGTTCTCGCCCTGCTCCATTTTTTTGGAGAGTTCGACTTCCTGCTCGGCGGTTAGGAGGTTTTCCTTGCCGATTTCCCGGAGATACAAGCGGATCGGGTCGTCGATGGCCGATTCCTTGTCGGTGTAGACGAGTTTTTTGCGTTTGTCCTGCTTTTCCGGGTGCTCATCTTCCTCCGCGGGAAGAGCTTCCTCCTCGATGCGCACGTTGTGCTTCGCCAGGAGGGAGATGACTTCCTCGATTTTTTCGGAATTTACGATTCCGTCGGGAAGAAAATCGGCGACCTCGTCATAGCTGATGCTCTTTTTGTTTTTGGCGAATTCCAGAAGCTTAACGATAGCAGGATCGCTCTGCAGTTCACTCATGCCCCGATACCCTCAATTTTTCCAGTTCCCCGTCCAGATACATTTTTTTTTCGAGCAGTTCCGTTATGTCTTCCCCGCCGCGGCGCTTCATTTCCCGCACGACCTCGTCGCGCATGGTCCTGAGACTTCTGGTCTTTATGCTCCACACGGCGTCCTTGATGAGCTGGTCCCTGTTGATTTTGAACTCGTCGGAAACCAGTTTCTTCACGACGAACTCCCGCACGGCCTCGTTTTCAATGCCGTGCAGCAGCAGGTCGGTGTTCCAGCCTTCCCGGCGGTAGTTTTCCTCCAGACCGATGAACACGTCCCGTCCGTTGGGATCGACGAAATCCTCCACCGTGAGGCGCGACCTGACGAAGGAAAAGACGGACCTGTCCTCCACGGACGCAATCATCAGCACCATTTCCGGGGTCAGGGCGACCGCCGCCGTTTTTTCCGGCACGGCGGCCGGGGAACCCGGAACACCCGGTCCCGCCCTGCGCCGGAGGTCCCCGAGAATGGCCGATTTCTCGACGCCAAGGGCGTCGGATATTTTCGTCAGGGCAGAATCCCGCCTTACGGCAGAAACCATGCTTTCAATATAAGGAAAAAGGTCCTGAATTACCAATTCTTTTCCTTCGGAAGTTGCAGAACTATGGGCGTTCTCGGATTTTTTCAACAAATAGTCCAGTATATTTATAGGATATTTTAGAAATTTGTGCAACTCGTCGAAGCGTCCGTTTTTAACAAAATCCGCGGGATCCATGTCGGGAGGCGCCTCCACGGCGAAAATCTGGAACTCCAGGCGCTCGCAGATTTCCGCGGTTCTCCGCGCGGCCTTGACGCCCGCCTCGTCCCCGTCGAAAAAAAGGATGATCCGGTCGGCGAAACGCCGCAGGAGACGCGCCTGCTCGGGGGTGAAGGCCGTTCCCAACGGGGCTACCACGTTCGGAATGCCCCCCCGGCTGAGGGCTGCCGCATCCATGTAACCCTCGACGACCACGACGGACCTCTCCTTGCGTATTGCGTCCCGGGCCTGGTGGAAACCGTACAGGTTTTCACCCTTCCTGAAGAGCTCCGATTCGGAGGAATTGAGGTACTTGGGTCCGTTTCCCGACAGGATGCGGCCGCCGAAGGCGATGACGTCCCCCCGGGGCGAAAAAATCGGAAAAACCACCCGGTCGACAAAAAAGGCACGGTCCCGGTAGTTCGTCGAAAAAAGTCCCGTGGTCCGGAGAAATTCTTCCGAGTAGTTGCGTTTTTTCAGAAACCCGGCGAGCCAGTAGGGGTCGGCGGGGGCGTAGCCGATCTGGAACTTTTTGATCGTCTCTCCGTCGATTCCCCTGCCGGCGAGATACGCGGCGGCATTCTCCCCGATCTGCGATTCGGTGAGCAGGTAGTGGAAACTGCCCGCCACCCGCTTGTACAGCTCCCGCAGCACCCCCTTGCGCTTTTCCGCCTCGGAGATTTCCTCCGTTTCCTGCGTCACCGCGATGCCCACCTTCCGGCCCAGGAATTCCACGGCCTCCACGAAACCCAGATGCTCCGCTTCCATGACGAAGGTTATCACCGTTCCGCCCTTGTGGCAGCCGAAACAGTAGAAAAGCCCGCTGTCCGGCGTCACGGAGAACGAAGGGGTCTTTTCGTTATGGAAGGGGCACAGGCCCCAGTAACGGTTCCCCCTGCGGTTCAGCGAGGTGTACTCCCCCACGATGTCGCGGATTTCGGCCTTTTCGACGATCTGTCTGATGAGATTTTCCGGAATCGCCACGCTCAACTTCCCGAC
>CAZGUL010000375.1:0-3222 GCA_964529055.1 uncultured Spirochaetaceae bacterium | reverse complement strand
GGATACGTGGCCGATTACGTTCCCGATTACTCCATCATGAACGGCCCCTTCCTGAACAGGGACTTCAAGGGCAATCAGAAACTCGCCGGATCGTCGTGGCACAAGGAAATGGAAAGGCAGTCCTCGGAAAAGGGCATCAAGATTCTCGCCATGGACTGGTACTTCGGTTCCCGCAACGTGATCTCCGGCAAGGTCATCAAGACGCCGGAAGACATGAAGGGAATGAAGATCAGGGTCCCGCCGAACAAGGTCTGGATTGAAACGATCAAGGCCATGGGGGGTTCCCCGACGGTCCTTCAGTGGAGCGAAGTCTACTCCGGCCTGGCCCAGGGCGTCGTCGACGGCGCCGAAGCGCCGCTCTCGACGATTTTCGGCTCCAAGCTCCAGGAAACCCGCAAGAACATCGCGCTGACCGGCCACTTCAAGGCGATCGTCGGTCTCCAGATGTCGCAGAAACTCTTCGATTCCATGGCGAAGGAGCAGCAGGACCTTCTGACCGACGAGGTCAAAAAACACGGAATCATCGCGTCGGAACGGGTTGCCGGATCGGAGGCGGAGTGGAGAAAAAAACTGGAAGCACAGGGCGTCGCTTTCAACGATGTCGACTCCGCCGCGTTCGAAAAAGCCTGCGAGGCTTTTTACAAACAGTTTCCTGAATGGACCCCGGGTTTGTACGACAAGGTCAGAAAGGCTCTGGCAGAATAAGACCCCGGAGACCGAATTTACGAGACACACAAGCCGGGAGCCGGACCGAAACGGTTCCCGGTTTTTTCGAGGAGGGACGGATGAAAAAACTTTCGGCCGCATGCCGGAATTTCGAGGAAATCATCGCGGGAACCGGGCTCATCATCACGATTCTGGCCGTCGCGTTCAATGTGGTCATGCGGTATTTCTTCTCCCGTTCCCAGAACTGGGCCGAGGAAATAGCGAGCATGGGTTTCGCGTGGGTCGTTTTTGTCGGGGCCGCCGCGGTCTACAAGAGAAAAATGCACATCGGGATCGACGTTTTCGTCAATCTGCTGCCCGTCTCCCTGCGAACAAGCCTGCAGTGGGGAATGACCGCGTTTTTTGTCGTTCTGAACGCGTATCTCACCTACCTGAGCGCCGTGTTTTCCCTCTCCGCCTGGACGAAACCGACCCATATTCTGCTGATCCCGTACACATTCGTGGACCTGTCCGCCACGGTCGGTTTCGCCCTGATGACGATCCACGCCGTCAGCGATTTCGCCGCCCTGCTGAAGAGTCCGGGCACGCGGGAAGGAGTCTAGCATGGGTTTCGTACCGATCATCGTTCTGTTCGTTTTTTTCGCCCTCAACATGCCCGTGGCTTTTTCCCTTATTCTGTCCACGCTCTCGTATTTCCTGTTCATCAATACGTCGATGCCGGTGGACATGATTTTTCAGCGGATGATTTCCAGCGCGGAATCCTTTCCCCTGCTGGCCGTGCCGTTCTTCATCACCGCCGGCGCCGTGATGAATTATTCCGGAATATCCTCCCGCCTGATGGACATGGCCGAGGTCGTCTCGGGTCATCTGTACGGCGGCCTCGCGCAGGTCAACGTCGTGCTTTCCACCATGATGGGAGGCGTTTCCGGGTCTGCCAACGCCGATGCCGCCATGGAGTCGAAAATACTGGTTCCGCAGATGGTGAAGCGGGGCATGAGTCCCGCGTTTTCGGCGGCCGTGACGGCGACGTCGTCGGTCATCACGCCCATCATTCCGCCGGGAATCGGTCTGATCATTTACGCTTTCATGGCCGACGCTTCGGTGGGAAAGATGTTCATCGGCGGCTACGTCCCGGGCATCCTGCTCTGCGGCGCCCTGATGGTGGCCGTGGGAATCGTGTCGAAAAAACGGGATTACCAGCCCACGAGGGCCAGGCGGGCCACAGGTCGGGAAATCCTGCGGCAGCTCCGCCATTCCAGCTGGGCCCTTTTTCTGCCCTTCGGCATCATCCTCGGCCTCAGGTTCGGCATGTTCACCCCGACGGAAGCCGGGGCGATGACGGTGGTCTATTCCCTTCTCGTCGGTTTTTTCGTTTACAGGGAACTGAAACCGCGGCACATCCCTAGCATCATCGTCGAATCGGTCCTCGGAACGGCTGCGGTGATGCTGATAATCTGCGCGGCGTCGGCCTTCGGCTATTACATGAGCTGGGAGAGACTGCCGCAGAAAATCACCGAACACCTTCTCACGATCACGAAGAATCCGT
Source organism: uncultured Spirochaetaceae bacterium (assembly GCA_964529055.1). Taxonomy (GTDB): domain Bacteria; phylum Spirochaetota; class Spirochaetia; order DTKZ01; family DTKZ01; genus JAKQWJ01. The sequence continues at coordinate 1,010 of CAZGUL010000375.1, read as the reverse complement.
GGATTCTGCTGCTGCTGATCAACGGGTTCCTGCTTTTCATCGGCATGTTCATCGAGGGCACCGCGTCGCTCATCATACTTACGCCTCTTCTCGTGCCCGCGGTGACCGCCCTCGGAATAGATCCCATCCACTTCGGGATCGTCATGGTCGTCAACCTGACGATCGGAGGGGTGACGCCTCCTTTCGGTACCATCATGTTTCTCGTCTGTTCCATCCTGGGAATTCCGCTCAAGGACTTCATCAAGGAAGCTCTTCCCTTCATCGCGGCACTCATAATTGTGCTGCTTTTCATCACGTTCGTTCCCGGGCTGGTCACTTTCCTGCCCAATCTGATCATGAAATAAGCAAAGGAGACAGCGCCATGGCCGACATGAGTTCCATCGAGCGGGTAAAAACGACCCTCAGCCTCCGGGAGCCCGACCGGGTCCCGATTTTCGACTTCAATTATTCCCGGCCCCTGTACCAGGAGGTGCTGGGAAGGGTTCCCGAATATTTCAACGGAAGGGACATCATGGCCTGCGCCGCGAAAATCGGCTACGATCTCAGCGTCATTCCCTTCGGCGGAATGGGCGGCTTCAACATGGGCGTGGAAGGGCGGGACATGTACAAGGACGAGTGGGGAACGACCTGGGAGCGGAGAAAGGATTCGTGGCCCATGGACGCGCCGGTGGATTACCCCCTGAAGGAAAGGACCGATCTGAAAAATTACACCTGGCCGGACCCGAAGCTCCCCGGGCGGCTCAAGGAAGTCGAGGACGGTCTGAAAATCGCCCGGGAGCACCGCATGGCGGTGGTCGGAAGCGTCCGCGGGCCTTTCAGCTCCACGTGGATGCTGATCGGAATCGACAACCTGATGATAAAATTCTACGACGATCCGGATTTCATCGACGAAGTCCTGAAGCACTGCACGGATTTCTTCATTGAAGGCGGAAAACGCATGGCGGAGGCCGGGGTCACCGCGATCCTTTTCGCCGACGACTACGGCAGCAACACGGCGCCCCTCATTTCGC
>CAZGUL010000374.1:0-3243 GCA_964529055.1 uncultured Spirochaetaceae bacterium | reverse complement strand
GACAAACCTTCCTAGTGTTTTCAAAAATCCACCGCCCCGTAAGGCATCACAGGAACCACATATTCTCGAGGATTTTTGAAAACCATTTACATTCCTTTCAACGGCGAAGAATTTCACCGTGCTTCAAAAAGCTTGAGAAAATAATATAATTGGATAGTAAGCTCTATACTTATACATAAGTATATGGTAATTTATCCGTATGATGGAAAAGAAGAAGAGCCGGGCCGTGGGAAAGGCTTTCGATTTCCTGCGCCGTCATAAAGGACCTTTTCGCACCTCGGAGATTCTCGGCGCGGGCGTTCACCCCCGGGTTCTTTACGGTCTTCGCGATTCCGGCCTCATCGAAAAACTTTCCCGCGGCCTGTACCAAAACGCGGATGCGGAGCCGCCCGCGGAACCTGATCTTGTCATCGTGGCCCGCCGTCTTCCCCAGGCCGTCGTCTGCCTTGTTTCCGCGCTGTCCTTTCACGGTCTAACGACGCAGATTCCCCGCGCAGTTTTTATCGCGCTGCCCAAAGGCGCGGCTTCGCCCCGTCTTTCCTATCCGCCGCTATCCATTCATCGATTCGACGGCAGGGCTTTTCGGGAAGGAGTTGAGATTCACGACGCGGGAGGAGCGCGGATAAAAGTTTTCAACCCGGAAAAAACCCTTGTCGATTGTTTTAAGTTCCGCAATAAAATCGGAATGGACGTTGTACAGGAAGCGCTGCGCCTCTACAAAACACGGCAGAAAATCGACCATAACGGATTGATGCGATACGCCGAAATATGCCGCGTTGCGAAAGTGATGAAACCCTATCTGGAGGCGTTTTTATGACCGCCGCTGCCGACATCTCGGCCTCCGTTCGAAGGCAGATTCTCAATCGTTCGCGAAAGGAGAACCGTCCTTTCGCGGAGCTTCTCCACTATTTTATGATGGAACGGTTTTTGTACCGCCTATCCCGTTCCCCGTACGCGGAGCGCTTCATTCTGAAAGGCGCCTTGATGCTCCAAGTCTGGCGCGTCGAATCGTCTCGGTCCACCATGGACATAGATCTTCTGGGAATAACGGAAAATTCCGAGAGCTCGATTCTCAAACTCTTCGGCGAAATTCTGACGATTCCCCTTGAACCGGACGGAGTCTTTTTCGATCCGGAAACACTCGGTGCCGAGACTATACGTGAAGCGGCGGATTACACGGGACTCCGTGTCCGGTTTTTAGGTTATCTGGGAACCGCCCGAGTCACGATGCAGGTCGATATAGGATTCGGCGATGTCGTCTACCCCGGGCCCGAGCTTCTGGAAATGCCGACAGTTATCGATCTCCCGGCTCCCCGTATCTACGGGTACAGCCGCGAAAGCGTCATCGCGGAAAAACTCGAAGCCATGGCAGTGCTGGGTTCAATCAACAGTCGCATCAAGGACTTTTATGACATTTGGATAATATCGCGGTGTTTCAATTTTGAGGAAAAACGGCTTGCCGAGGCCATCGGCAGAACTTTTTCAAAAAGAGGAACGAGTCTGCAACAAAACGGCTTCCCGCCGCTTACGGAAGCCTTCGCCCGTGATAAGCAGCTCTTGTGGAACGCCTTTCGTAAACGCCTTGGGCGCATGGAAGATCCTGAATCATTCTTGACCATAATCGAACACCTTCGGACCTTTATCGAACCGATAATTCCGCCTCTTCTTTCCCGGTCTCCTCTGCGCAGGACATGGATCGCCCCCGGTCCATGGAAGTAGCCCATTTTTAATTCATCACGATCCCATTCGTAACCGCGCTGAAAACCCCGTACCTCATCGCGTCCATGTAGTGGTCGTTCACCTTCACGATATTCTCATCCTCGTCCCGCGAGTAGTCCCAGATCTCCGAGAGGACTCCGGAACATTCGGAGGACACGAAAAACTCCCCCCGTTCGATCTTCGCGCTTATGTAGTCGATCCCCGGCTCCACCGAGTTGTTCGCCTTTACGCCGCCCCGGATCTCCTGAATCCTCTCCCCGCCGGCCGGATCGCAGTAGACCGGAAAGTCCTCGCGGAACCAGCCCCGCCGGATGAGCTCCTCGTTGAAGCTCTTCGTCGTTGTGTTGTATCCCCCGTGGTCGGCGGTAACGTAGACTTTCCCGTCCTTCCAGCCGATCTTCACGTTCGTCATGTTCATCCCGAAGTCCTGCCCCGAAGTGTAAAAGTCCATCTCCGGCAGCTCCTCAGGCCGGATGATCATCTCCTCGGTGAACTTCTCGTAGACGCAGCCCTCGCCCTTCACCCAGAGCCCGTCCCGGAACCGCGCCTTCTGCTTCTCCGGCAGCGCGTCCAGAACGTCGGTGATGTAGTCCTCGGCCAGGTGCTCCCGGTTGTCCGCGGGGTTCAGGATCATCGACGCGTAGAGCTCCGGCTTCGCCAAGGGCTCACCTGTCCGGAACTCGGTCTTTCGGATGAAGATTTTATATGCCCAGTGGAGGGGACTCCCCGGATTGCAGTCGTAGAGGAAAAGATTCCGGCAGCCGGGGATCCGCATCGCCAGGCGGGAGTAGGCCGTCGTCACGGCGGAGTAGGAGATTTGGGAGACTTCGTTGAAGTAGATCGTCGCGTACTCGTGGCCCAGGATCTTGTCGACCTGTTCCTTGTCCCCGAGGCCTCCGATCCAGATCTCCGAGCCGTTGGAAAGTTTGATGAAGCTGTCGTGGGTGATAAGGCGGTACCGCTTCGGCCCCACCGTCCTGTCCAGCCAGGGAAGGAGGGTCTCGTGCAGGACCGAACTCTTCGCGTCCTTCGCCCGGAGCCGGCAGACCAGGTGCCGCGAACCGGGGTAGGCGAGGGCCCGGTAGATGATCACCATCACAAGGAGCGTCGTCTTTCCGCTCCGGGATCCACCGAAGAGGAGGATGTGCTTCGCCCCCGACCGGACGAGCAGCAAGGCCTCCCGCTGCACCCGCGTCGGACGGAACGCCGCCTTAGACGCCCTCGAACTCATGGGAGAAGTTTATCTCCAGCTGCCGGTAGACCTCGCTCTCGCCGACGCTGCCCTTGCCGAAAAGCTCCCGTTCGATATCGATCCCGCTCTTCAGCCATTCCACGACGTTCCCCGCCCCGAGTTCCTCCGGATCGAAATCTTCGAGCCTCTTCTTCACGACTTCCAAGAGTTTCCCCGTGATCTCCCGGTAGAGAATCTCCCGTTCCGCGTAAAGCTTCTCCCGTTCGGACCTCTTTAGCTTGTCCAGGTGAACGTCGTAATCCCCCGCCCGCCGCACCCAGCCGTACATCGCG
>CAZGUL010000373.1:0-3258 GCA_964529055.1 uncultured Spirochaetaceae bacterium | reverse complement strand
CCGGGTTTGAAGATGTTCGCGAAAATCAGGCCGATGACGACGGCCACGAGGGTCGTGATCAGGTAATACACAACGATCTTGACGCCGACCCGACCCAGCCGGGCCGGGCTGATGCTGGCCGCCCCTCCCACGAGGGACATGAAGATGACGGGAACGACGATCATGCTCAGAAGACGGACGAAGATGTCGCCGAAGGGTTTCACCCAGGCGATCTTCGGGCCCACCACGAGACCGACGATTGCCCCGAGGACAAGACCCACCAGGATCCTCATCAGCAGGTTCGATTTGAAGTACCAGTCCAGAGGACCTTTCTTCGAGGATGCTCTATCACTCATTTCAACCTCCTAAATTTTGTATACCTTGATTCTAAACCCAAAACGCCGGTTTCGGAATACACGGAATGAAATATTTTTGCGTACACCGCGGCTGCTCCAAAGCGGCCGCGGGGGGCCTCAAACGCGGACCGGCAGGGTTTCCGGCGACCGGGGCAGCACGGAAACCTTCGCATCCGGCCCGTGGCGGCGGAAGGCGTCCTCCAGGGCGGCCTCCACCGTCGGGAAGGGCACGAAGGCGAGCTTCGCGGCGTCTTCCCGGGACAGCCCGTCCGACACGATGCTGATCTGCCGGCCCTTCCGGACCAGGGCCCACGCGATGGCCAGGGCCGCCGCGGGAACGTCGGCGATTTTTCCGGCCCGCACCGCCTCGTCGATCTTTTCGGCCGGCCAGGCCGTGTACTCCGTCATTTCCGGGTGGGTTACCGCTATCCCCTCCGGACAGGGGGTCACCAGGATGATGGTCCCGCCGGGTTTCGCGACGATATCCGCGGGATACAGCGTCTTGTGGGCCTGCCAGAATTCCAGGTCCGCCGGGAAGGATCCGGCGACGACGATGTCTGCGTTTTCGGAAAACGGGGCGGACAGGGTGTCCCGCGAAACGGCTGCTGCGGCGAGGAAAGCCTCCTCGACGTCGCCGAAGAAGGCCTTCACCGTGCGCCCGTGCTCGTTCTGCACGGTGTTCAGGATGTAGTTCATCCTCGCGCTCCGCGCCACGGCGTTCAGTTCCCGGCGGGCCGGGTTGTCCACCGTTCCCAGATAGCAGGGCCGCGCGCGGCAGCCCAGGAGATGGGTGGCGCCGGTGGTGGCTTCGCCGGACACGCCGGGCTGTACGATTTTCGCGCCCCCCGCGAAACCGGGGATGTGATGGGGATAGACGCTGCCGACCCCGATGGAAAAGTCCGCGTCGTAGACGAGCCTGCTGATGCTGATGGGGGTGCCGTTCGCGGTGGTCCCCAGGTCCACCAGACCCGCCGCGTCGCGGTAATCGTGGTTGACGATCTTCACCCGTTTGACCACCTGCTCCCCGTACTTCTGCAGGATTTCCCTGTCCGTCATGAAGCGGTGGGTCCCCAGGGCGATGACGATGGTGATCGCCGGGTCGGGAAGTCCCCCGGCGTTCATTTCGTCCAGGATGTGGGGCAGAATGACGCTGGTCGGCGTCAGGCGGGTGTTGTCGTCCGCTATGACGACGGCGTTCTTCTTCCCCTTCACCAGCTCCCGGAGACGGGCGCAGCCTATGGGGTTCGCGAGGGCCCGGCGAACCTCGGTGTGGAGGTCGGCAACAGGCGCGACCTCCGGCGCGGCAAGCACCGACAGAAGATTTCCTTCGGGAACCGCGAAGGAAATCGTTTCCTGCGGTCCGTAGGGAATCGTTATTTTGCGTTTATCCGACATCTCGCCTCCTACTTTACCCGGGCCCTGCGGTCGATCACCTCGTCCAGAAGACGGATGTACCCGTTCAGGAACATGGTCTTGAAGAGCATGACGGGACCGAAATCGGCGAACTCCCCGAGGTCCATCCCGTCGTCCTCGTACGCCCGCCGGAAGCCCGGCAGTTTCGCGGAGAGTTCCCGGACCACTTCCTTCGGCGCGGGGAGGTCGATCCGGTTTTCCGCCGGCGGATCCTTCGCGATGAGCTCCGCGGCGGTGCTCCAGTTGATGGTGACGTGCATGTCCCCGCCGACGAATTCGGTGAAGTGGCCAAGATGACGGGCGCCGCCGCCGAGCATCAGGCCGTCGTAGCCCCGCTGTTTCAGGACCTTGTACTGCTTCCGGGCGATGACCGTGCCGGCCTGGGCAAGGATCGCGGGGTCGATGGAGATATTCTCGGTCCTGACCAGGTCGGCGAAATACTGGTCGAAGATGCCGGTGATGTGGGTCACGTAGAACGGCGGGCGGTTTCCGCTCTTTTTCGCCGCCTTTTTGTAGCGCTCGCAGATGTGCACGGCCTGGGAAACGGAAAAAATTTCCGTGGCGCAGACCGGGATGTTTCTCGCCACCAGCTCCCCGATGGCCTCGCTGCCGCCGGATATCACCGGAATTTTCGCCATGAAGTTCCTGCCGAGCTTCGCGGCCTTCAGGTTGACCTTCACCGTGTGGTCCGCGTCGTAATCCCTGCGGGGGTCGTCCTGGATCGTCACATAGCCTTCCTTCCCGCCGCTGGCCTTGTACAGCGGCAGGAACCGTTCCATGATCCGGGCGGAAACGGTGTGGTAGACCTTCATGGCCGCCCTGTCGGTGTTCTTCTCGGTTTTGACCACCTGGTCGATGACGCCCCTTATGTACTTCGGCTCGCTCTGGAGCAGCTTGGAGCAGTAGGACGGGTTGGTGGTGCAGTTGACCGCCCCCGCGGCGATGGCCTTTTCCAGATCGTCCGCGCTGGGGTTGTTGATCCAGAACCGGGTCTGGGTATCCTTATGGACCCGGTGAAAATATCCGTTCGGCATGGTCGTCTCCTCGGAATGTGAATTGTCTTGATTATAGGAATAATACTCCGGCGGTGTCAAACGGCCGGGGGCCGTCACTCCAGACCGTACACCCAGGCGCGGCCCACCAGGTAGACCGGCGTCACAACCCCGGCGTCCACGTCCGCAAAGCTGTCCGACCCGGCGCCGCCCGGATCGTCGTGGGTGATCTGCCCGTAGCTCTCCGGGGTGACGAAAATGGCGTTCGGCGGGTCCACGGCGGCGTACAGCTCCGTCCTCCTCAGCGTGTAGCCCGGGTACATCGTGAACCCGGCCTGCACCAGCCCGCCCGCGTAGGAGTACGTGAATTCCCCCACCTCCACGGCGCCGACGGTATTGTTGTCGAAAGCCCGGGCGTACAGGGGCACCGTCGTATCCGGGGCCTCGCCGTTCAGCTCGATTGCCCAGCCCCACTCGTTGTCGGGGTTGGGAACGCCCACGTCGAGGAAGGCCTCGGT
>CAZGUL010000372.1:0-3258 GCA_964529055.1 uncultured Spirochaetaceae bacterium | reverse complement strand
GCCCTCTCCCGAGGCTCCCCAGGCCGCTTCGGCGGCGCCGAAAGGGAGGCGCAGCCTGCCGAACCGCCGGAAGGGTTACACCCAGAAGGCGAAAATCGGGGGCCACAGCATTTTCCTCCGCACCGGCGACTACACCGACGGCAGGCTGGGGGAGATCTTCCTGGACATGCACAAGGAAGGCGCGGCCTTCAGGTCCCTGCTGAACAGCTTCGCCATCGCGGTTTCGCTGGGGCTGCAGTATGGGGTGCCGCTGGAGGAATTCGTGGAGGCCTTCACCTTCAGCCGGTTCGAGCCCAACGGCATCGTCCAGGGACACGACAACATCAAGATGACCACATCGGTGCTGGACTTCATTTTCCGGGACCTCGCCCTGACGTATCTGAAAAGGACCGACCTGGTCCAGGTCAAGCCGGAGGATCTGATCACCACCGAAACGACCCGCCGCTCCGGGAACGAGCAGGAAAAGGCGGCGGGCGGGACTACGGATGCGGTTCCATCGGCCCCCGGTGAAGACCTCGCGGCGTACCGGACCGCCCGGATGAAGGGTTACGAAGGCGATCCCTGCCCGGCCTGCGGACACCTGACCCTGGTCCGCAACGGCACCTGCCTGAAGTGCGACACCTGCGGATCCACGACGGGTTGCTCCTAGGTTTTCCGCGGCGGGCGGCCCCGCCCGCCGGTGGAGCGCCTTTTTTTCGCCCGGGGGCTTTACACGAAACGGGAAAAATGGTAGTCTCCTCCGGTATATCTCCATTTTGAGGCGGAATAGTATGGCACGACGATGCGATATCTGCGGAAAAGGCACGGTCACCGGCAACAACGTGAGCCACGCGAAGAACGCGACGCGGCGCGTATGGCGGCCGAATCTGGTGAAAGTCAAAGCCCTCATCGGAACGACGAAGGCCACCATCAAGGTGTGCACCCGCTGCCTTAAGAGCGACAAGGTCGTCAAGGCGTAAGCGGCCGGGGACGCATGTCCCGGTTCAGATACGGACCGTAAGACCGTCGTAGGAAGGAGCTACCCCCCGGGGCAGCTCCTTTTTTAATGTCCCGTGGTCGATGTCGTGGCAGAAATGGGTCAGGAGAGCCCGCCGCGGGCTGATGCGTTCGATCGCGGCAAGGGCTTCCGGGACGCTGAAATGGGTCTCGTGGCTTCTGTACCGCAGGGCGCCGAGGACCAGGAGGTCCAGGTCCTCCAGCAGCGGGAAGGACGATTCGGGAATTTCACTGCAGTCCGTCAGGTAGGCCATGCCGCCGATCCGGTACCCGAAAACGGAAAGCCCTCCGTGGCGGACCGGAACGGGCGTCACGGAAACTCCGGCGGCGGAGAACGGCCGGCCCCCCTCCACGGCGAACGTATCGATGCGGGGGATTCCGCCGCCTTTCCGGCGGGGATGAAAAATATAATCGAAACGGCGGCGAATCTCCTCCAGGGTATTGGAGCTTCCGTAGACGGGTATCGGCGCGGAGCCGCACAGCGGCCGTATGTCGTCCAGGCCGTGAAGATGGTCTGCGTGGGCGTGGGTGAAGAGAATTGCGTCGGTGGAGCGGATTCCTTCCCGCAGGGCCTGCAGGCGGAATTCGGTGGCCGTGTCGATGAGAAGCGAAACGCCTTTCGTCCTTACCAGTACGGAGGCGCGGGTGCGACCGTTCCGCGGGTCCCGGGAGCGGCAGACCGGGCAGCCGCATCCGACGACGGGAATGCCGTGGGACGTTCCCGTGCCGAGGAAGGTCAGCCGCACACCTACGCCTGCGGGACGGCCGCCGGAATCGGGGGGTGGGCGGCCGCCGGACGGGCGTTCATCCGGTACAGGGACCGGGAGATTTCGAACGAATGGTCCCCCACATGTTCGATGTGCCGCAGGATGTCGATGAAAAGCATTTCGGTTTTCACGTGGGCCCCCCCCGACTTGAGGCGCTTCTGGGCCGCCTTTTTCAGAATGTCCCGGCTGTTGTCGATGGATTCCTCGAATCCCTCGGCCTCCTGGAGCTCCAGCGCGGAGAGGGTTTCGCCGAGATGGATGCGGTTGAAATCGAGGAATTTCTTCACCAGTTCGGCGTAGGTAACGATCTGATCCTTCCCCTCGTCGTCGAAATCGATTTTCTTGTCAGCCTTCTGGACCGCGCAGGCCGTGAGCTTTCTGCAGCATTCCCCGATGCTCTCGATTTCGTTCGTGATGCGGATGAGATGGTTTATCCTTTCCAGGCTTTTTTTCGGGACATTGGCCCGGGAGCAGTGAATCAGGAACTGGGAAATTTCCTCGTACATGACGCCGAGAAGGGACGCCCGGGCCAGGGCCGACTCCACAATGATCCGCGTCTTTTTGGGCTCCGCCAGCACCGCCTCGACGGAAAACCGGAAGGCGTCCTCCTTGACTTCGGCCATTTTCTTCAGTTCGATCTCGGCCTTGAAAATGTTGATTTCCGGCGACTGCCGGATGCCCGAATCGGAGTAGACGAAACGGTACCGTTCGGCTTCCTCCCCCGGTCGGGCTTTGACGAGAAAGGTGACCAGCCGGGAAAAGGACGGGATGAACGGAAGGAACAGGACTGTGTTCGTGATGTTGAAAAAGGAGTGGAAGAGGGCGAGCCGGGTCGCGATGATCGCACCGTCCCCGGGCGAGTCGGGAATGATGGCCGTGACCAGACCCAGGAACGGCCGGAAAAGCAGGGCCATCCAGACCACGCCGATGACGTTGAAAAGGGTGTGGGCCCGGGCGGCCCGCCGGGCGTTCACATTGGCGTTGACCGAAGCCAGGTACGCCGTGATCGTCGTTCCGATGTTCTCGCCCAGAACGAGGCACGCGGCGGTGGGAAAATCTATCCAGCCCGTGTAGGCCATGGTCAGGGTTATCGCCATGGCCGCGCTGGAGGACTGGATCAGGATCGTTATGACGGTTCCGGCGGCGACGAAAATGACGAAACTGAGAAACCCCATGTTCGTGTAATGCCGGAGAAATTCGAGCACCTCCGGATTGTTCCTGATGTCCGGCACGGAGTCCTTCAGGATCATGAGTCCGAGAAACAGAAGGCCGAAACCCAGAAGAAATTCGCCGAAGTGCTGTTTGCCCCACTTCGAGACGAACAGGAAAGGGATGGAAACCGCAACCGCGGGCATCGCCACGGCGGAAACGTTGAACTTGAATCCCACCACCGCGACGATCCAGCCCGTAATCGTGGTTCCTATGTTCGCGCCCAGGATGACCCCGATGGCCTGTTTCAGCGAAAAGAGACCCGCGTTGACGAAACCCACCACCA
>CAZGUL010000371.1:0-3263 GCA_964529055.1 uncultured Spirochaetaceae bacterium | reverse complement strand
ATGTCGATGCCGTTTTCGATGATGGTCGTGGATACGAGCACCTGGATCCCGCCGTGAATGAAACGGTGCATGATGTCTTCCAGTTCCTCCGAGGACATCTGACCGTGGGCGGTCCCGACGATTATTTCGGGAACGGTTTCCTCCAGAAAAAGCCTGACGTTGTCCAGGGATTCGACGCGGTTGTGCAGATAATACACCTGGCCGCCCCGGCCGATTTCCCGGCGGATTGCTTCCGCGATCGTTTCCACGGAAAATTCACGGATGTGCGTTTCGATGGGAAGCCGGTTGCTCGGAGGGGTTTTCAGGACCGACATGTCCCGCAGTTTCAGCAGCGACATGTGCAGGGTCCGTGGTATGGGCGTTGCCGTGAGGGTCAGGCTGTCCACATTGGTTTTCAGTTCCTTGAGCCTTTCCTTGTCTTTTACCCCGAAACGCTGCTCCTCGTCCACGACGATGAGACCCAGGTCCCGAAAAACGACGTCCTTCTGCAGCAGGCGGTGGGTCCCGACGATGAGGTCAACCTTGCCGTCCGACAGTTCCCCGAGCATCCTGCGCTGGTCCCTGGGGGGAACGAACCGGGACAGCATGCCGGTTTTGATCGGGTAGTTTCTCACCCGTTCGGAAATATTCTCGAAATGCTGCTCCGCCAGGATCGTCGTGGGTGCGAGAATCGCGACCTGTTTGCCGCCCAGGACCGCCTTGAAGGCCGCGCGGATGGCTATTTCCGTCTTGCCGTAACCGACGTCGCCGCAGACGAGGCGGTCCATGGGTACGGGTTTCTCCATGTCGGCCTTGACTTCGGCGATGCAGGTCAGCTGGTCTTCCGTTTCGTCGAACGGAAAAGCCGCCTCGAATTCAATCTGCCATTCCGTGTCTCGGGGGAACGCGAACCCCTGGGCCTTTTTTCGCCGCGAATACAGGTCCAGAAGCCGGGCTGCGATGTCTTCCACCGATTTGCGTACCCGGCTTTTTCTGTTTTCCCAGCTCTTTCCGCCGATCTTGTCCAGGCGGGGCACGTTGCCCTGGCTCCCGATGTACCTCTGGATCAGGTTTACCTGTTCTATGGGAAGGTAGATGTATTCCTGGTCGGCGTATTCAAGATGAATGTAGTCTCTTTCGTTGCCTCCCGCCTTGATTCTTTTTATTCCCTTGAACCGCCCGATGCCGTAATTGACGTGAACGACGTAATCGTCCCGGGAGAGTTCCACGAAGGTGTCGATCACCCGGCTCTGCACGGTTTTTATGGACTTTGGCATCCTTTTACGGCGGCCGAAAATTTCATGTTCGTGGATGACCGCGACTTTCGCCGGAAGGTAGGTGAAACCTCCCGTGAGGGGCTCCGGTACGATCGTGACGTCGAAATCCTGCAGGATGTGGCTTATCCTCCGGGCCTGGGCCTCCGAATCGGCGAAAATATATATCCCGTAACCCGATGCGGTTAAATTCCGCAATTCCTCCTTGAAGAATGTCAGGTTTCCGAAAAAGGACCGGGGCGGGTCCGCCCGGAGATCGATGACGGAGGTGTCTTTTTCGTCATTCAGCACCGTCAGGCGCACGATATTTTTCAGGGCTGACCGCATTTCCGCGAGATCCAGAAGGCACCTGCGGGGTTCCATGACAACCCTGCCCTCGAGCCGGGCCTTCCTGTACAGGCCGTCGTATTCTTTTTTCAGCGCGTCATACGCCGAATCGATACGTTCGTCCTCGACGAACACGACGGGAGTTCCCGCGGGAAGAAATTCCATAAGACGGTGGGTTTCAGGGAACGCGAACGGAAAAAGACTTTCTTCGCCGGGGACCGTCCTTTTTTCGATGAGTTCTTCGATGATCCCGGCGGCTTTGCCGCCGATTTCGGGGAAAGACTGCAGCCGTTTTTCCAGGGCGACGATCATTTCGTCGGTCCAGATCACCTCCCTCAGGGGGTGCAGAACGATTTCCCCCAGGGAGCCGGTGGACGACTGATCCTCGGGAGAGAACCGGCGTATTTCGGCGACACGGTCGAAATCGAAAACGATGCGGACCGCATCGTCGTCTCCGGGCATGAAGACGTCGAGAACCTCGCCGCGGGCCGCGAATTCGCCGTGACCCGAAACGCGCGGAACCCCGAAGTATCCGAATCGCTGGAGGCTTTCGGCGCAGCGAACGGGATCGGTCTTGTCTTTTACCCGGACTGTAAAAACCGAGCCTGCGACATACTCCGGATCCGGCACGGGATTCAGAATGGACCTCAGCGGCGCCACAAGCACATGCGAGGCCTTCCCGGAAAGGGCGATGAGTTCCTTGATCCGGCGGCCGAAAACCGGTGAATTGGAGGCCGCTTCCTTGTACGGAACGGTGCCCCACCAGGGAAACAGCCGCGCGTCGACCTGAAACAGATTCAGGTCTTCGACGAGGTTCTGGGCTTCCAGGTCCGTCGGAACGACCACAAGAAGCGGTTGGTCCAGGACTTTTTTCATCCCCCGCAGAACTAGCGCGAGAAAGCTTCCCTGGGGGCCGTATACGGTGACGGGAAATCTGCCCTCCTGAAGGCGGCGGACGAGGCTTTTAAATCCCGGAGCGGCATGCAATTTCCGGGTGAAATCATTTAAAAATAATGTTATCATGTGTTGTGCCGAAAATTATAACGATTATGACGCGATTTAAAACTTTATGCCGCATTCTTGTCCCGGCTGTTTTTTTCGCCTGCGTCGTTCCGTCGTTCGGGGACGTTGAGTTTTCCATTCGCTTCTTCGACAAAAAAATCTACTACCCCGAATCCGACATTCAGATCAAGGCGACGATCGTCAACAAGTCTCCGTCGGTTTATCGTTTCCGGTTGTCGGATAACCGGGCGTACAGCATGAATTTCGATGTCCGCAACATGACGGGCCAACCCCTGCCGCCGCATCAGAAATTTAGCATAGACAGGAATTCGAATCAACCTGTCTTCTTTCGCGAAGTCGCCATCGAAACGGGTGAAGAATTGTCCTTCGTGGTAAATCTCAAAGACTTCGTCAGGATCGACGGGTCCGGGCTGTACACCCTCAAGGCACTTTTTTATCCCGATCTTTTTTCCTCCAGGACTGCGAAAACACTGGAATCCAACGTCCTTCAGGTGTCGGTCAGGCCGTCCGTCGCGGGGCTTGATCCGGTGAAGGAACGCATGGATTTCGAAACCGGTGAAATTCTCTCCGCACAGCCCCTGCCGCCCGATCAGGTCGTCAGCTATTTCATTTCCGCGCGTCAGCAGGGCCAGTGGGAAAAGTTCTTCCTGTATCTGGATC
>CAZGUL010000370.1:0-3264 GCA_964529055.1 uncultured Spirochaetaceae bacterium | reverse complement strand
TGGATACTCACCAGCGAGTTCAGCGAAAAGGAGGCCGGGGACGGCTTCACCACCCGGAAGCTCGACCGGGTGCGGGTTGTGGGAATAACGACGCCGGTGCGCCTCTATGAGGTGGTGGACACCCGGAGCGAGACGCCCCCGGAAGTGAAGGAGGGGGTCGACATTTTCCACGCGGGGCTGGAACTTTTCGAGAACAAGGAATGGGACAAGGCCAGGAAGAGGTTCGCGGAAACGCTGAAGGTCCTTCCCGACGACGGACCGGCGACCACGTTCCTGAAACGCTGCGACGCGAACATCCAGACCCCCCCGCCGGATACGTGGGACGGGGTTTTCAACCTGATGGTCAAATGACCGGCTCGATGCCCCGGCGCTGAAGAAGGGTCCCCTCCGCCCTGTAGAGCGAAAGCAGGGCGGAGAGGTAACCCACCACCGCCTCCGCCTCCCCGAGGCGGGCTTCCAGAAGGTCCCGGCCGGCCTGCGCCACCGCGTAGGAGGTGGACCTGCCGACCGAGTATTTTTCCGTTTCCGCCTTCAGTTTCTCGTCCTGGAGCCGCGCGGTTTCCGCGACCGCGGCGATCTGCGCGCGGCTTCGTTCCACCGCGACGTAGGCCGTGCGGATTTCGAGCTCCGCCAGGAGTTCCAGGTTGCGTACCGCCTCCTCCGCCTGGGCCCGCGAGGCCGCCGCCCTGTCCGCCCGGGCGGCGGCGGCGTTGTTCCCCAGCGGCAGGGTGAAGGTCAGCCCGCCGGACAGCCGGGTGCCTTCGTCGAAGAGCCTGCCCGCCGCGGGGCCGAAAGCGTCGGCGTAGCCCGTCGCGCCGAGGGTCAGGAAGAAATCGAGTTTCGGCAGGAGGCCGTTCCGGGTCCGGACGACCTCGAGTTCCCCCTTTTCCAGCGACAGGCGGGCCTGGAGGAGGTCGGGCCGGGACCTGCGTCCCAGCTCCACGTGGGACCTCACCTCGTCCAGCTTCGGGTCGGGCTCCGCGGGACGGTCCTCCAGGACCACCGGCGAGTCCCAGAAATCCCCCGTCCGGGGCGAGGCGAGCTGAAGGAGCTGGAGCCGCGCGGTTTCCGCCCGGCCCTCGGCGCCGATGAGGGCCTCCCTGCGCAGGGCGACCTCGACTTCCGCCGCCGCCAGGTCCAGTTCCGGCAGCACGCCGACCCGGATGCGCTGGCGGGTGTTTTCCAGGTGCTGCACGGCAAGCCGCAGGGACTCCCGGTAGATTTCGAGCTGCCGCTCCGCCAGATAACGGGACCAGTACGCGCTTTCCACGTTGTACACCAGGCTCTCGGCATAACCGCGGAACTCGTGGCGGGACGCGAAGGCGTCGAGCCGGGCCATCCGGACCCCGATCAGGTTGACCCCGCCCGCGGGCCCCCCCCGCAGAAGAGACTGGGTGACGGAAACGTCGAGACCCACGTAGGGGTCGGTCGTCCCGGTGAGGGTCTTCCCCGCCTCCGCCTCCG
Organism: uncultured Spirochaetaceae bacterium; assembly: GCA_964529055.1. GTDB lineage: Bacteria > Spirochaetota > Spirochaetia > DTKZ01 > DTKZ01 > JAKQWJ01. The sequence goes on along the minus strand of CAZGUL010000370.1, from coordinate 1,800 downwards.
CGGACAGCACGGTGCCCGACGGCAGGGGCACCGAAATTCCGGCGCCGGCGGACCCCCCGGAAAAAACGTCCCCGCCGTCCTGCAGCCTGCGGGAGGCCTGGACCCCCGCGGAAAGCGCGGGATCGAAGGCGCCCTTTTCGAGCCGCTCGCCGGTTTCCGCCGCCAGCGCGGCGTACCTGCGGGCCTTCAGCGACGGGTTGTTGTCCAGCGCCGACAGCACGGCGTCCCGGAGCGACAGGCGCAAGGCCGGCAGGGCCGGTTCAGCCGCACGCGCTCCCGCGGTCTGGGCGGCCGCATGGGGAAGCGCGACGATGCAGACGAGGGCCGCGGCGGCGAGGCCGCGGCGGAAAAAGGCGAAGTCTCTCACGCGCCACCTTCCTGTTCGAGGCCGAGCCGCGCGGCGGTTTCCGGCGGCGCGTCCCCGTCCGAATCCGCGGCCTCCCGGGTTATCCGGATCGCCTCCGCGGCGGACCTCCGGCCGAGCCGCCGCTCGATCAGCAGGTACACCGCCGGCACGACGAGCAGGGTTATCAGGGTGGAGCTCGCGAGGCCGCCGATGACGGTGCGGGCCATGGGCGCCTGCATCTCCCCGCCTTCCCCCAGGCCCAGGGCAAGGGGAATGAGCGCGAACGCCGTCGTCGAGGCGGTCATCAGAATCGGGCGGAGCCTCCGCCGGCCCGCCTCGGATATGGCTTCCAGGAGCTCGTAACCGTCACGCCGACGGAGGAGATTGATCTGGTCGACGAGGACGATCGCGTTGTTGACCACGATCCCTCCGAGCATCAGGGCCCCGATTCCGGACTGGATGTTGAATGTCGTCTTCGTGAAGAACAGCATCAGCAGTACCCCGATGGCCGCCATCGGGACGGAGAACATGACGATGAAAGGGTCCTTGAAGGACTCGTAGAGGCTCGCCATCACCATGTAGACCAGGACGAGGGCGAGCGCCACCGACAGAAGCAGTTCCCGGAAGGACTTCTGCTGTTCCTCGTAATCCCCCACGAGCTGGATCGAAAAGTCCCGGGGAACCGGAATTTCCCGGAGCTTGTCCCGTATCTCCGCGGCGAAATCACCGAGGACCCGGCCGCTCACGTTGACCGAAACCGTTATGATCCTGCCCTGGTTTCGCCGCTCGATCCGCATCGGGCCGCTGGCGGGAAGGACGCTGGTGACCGAACCGAGGGCGATGGGGCTTCCGGCCCCGTTCGGGACGGTCAGCGAGGTGATTTCGTCCATGGGAAGGCTGTCCGCGTTCTTCACCTTCACCAGGATGGCGTATTCCGAACCTCCGTCCCGGAAGGTCCCGGCCTGCGTTCCCGCGAAGATCGTCTTCAGCGAACCGGAAATCTGGGACACCGTGACGTTCAGGTCCGCCGCCTTCTCCCGGTCGACGATGAAATGCTCCTCCGGCATGCCCGATTCGCGGCTCAGCCGCACGTCCGTCGCGCCGTCGAGCTTTTCCACGGTTTCCTTGATCGCCGCGGCGAGGAGGTCGGCCTGGACGAGGTCGTACCCCCGCACCTCGATGGAAATCTGCTCGGTGCCGCCGCTGGAGCCGCCCAGGCCGCGCATGAAGAAACCCTGCCCGGTGCGGGTCCTGATCGTGACGCCCGGTATACCCTGCAGGGCCTTCCGGAGGTCCGTGGCGATCTGTTCGTCCGACCGGGAGCGCCGGGACCGGGGTTTCAGGTTGATGTTGATGTTGCCGGAGCGGCTCGCGGACCCGCCGGCGCCTCCGATGCTGGTGATGAAACTCTTTGCTTCCGGCACGGATTTCATCACCAGGGGCTCGATCAGGGT
>CAZGUL010000369.1:0-3268 GCA_964529055.1 uncultured Spirochaetaceae bacterium | reverse complement strand
CGTGTCCTGGCTGTGGGTCATGATGTCGAACGCGACGGGATTGCCCTCCCGGTCTTCCAGGACCCCGTCACCGTCCGTGTCCCGGAAGCCGGCCTCCGCGAGGAGCTCCTTCGCCCGCTCCGGGTTGTAGGAGTAGGGCGACGCGAGCAGGGGATTGTAGTAGCGGTTGTACTCGGAAATCACGTGGTACAGGGGTTCCGCCAGGCCGTTGATCGTCTGGCTGATGATGGTTTCCCGGTCCACCAGGCAGGAAACGGCACGCCGGAAAAGGGGATCGGCGAACCACGACAGCTTGGCCTTCGGGATCGCCGCGGGATTCTGGTTGAATATGAGCGCCGGGTAACCGTCGGCGGGGCCCCCGTTCCAGATCGTGTATTTTTTCGCCGCCGCGTCGGGGATGAGGGTGGCCAGGTCCTTGCCGCGGAGCGAGTAGGATTCGATTTCGCCTTTCTGGAACTTCAGCAGCTCCGCGTTGGCGTCCGGAGTCAAAGTCAGGATGATGCGGTCGATGTAGGGAAGGGGGTTCCCCGCCTCGTCCTTCATCCAATATGTAGGGTTCTTTTTGAAAATGAGCCTTTCCCCGGGTACGTTCCTTTCCAGCAGGAAGGGCCCGTTGCCCACGAGCTTTTCCGGCGGCGTGTCTATTCCCCACAGGTCCATGACGGCCTTTTTGCTTTTCTTCTTGACCGGTTCCCAGATGTGCCGGGGCACGATGTTCGACGCGTTGACCATCAGCACCGGATTCTGGACCACCCGGGGAAAAACGTACTTGAAGCCGAGGGTGTCGATTTTTTCCAGCAGAATGCGTTTTTCGGTGCCGTCGTTCATCCGGACGAACTGCCCCTGGGCGCCGACGGGGTAGATTTCAGGGTCTCCCTCGATTTCGTCGTACCAGAACACCATGTCGTCGGCGGTCATCCGGACGCCGTCGCTCCAGTACACGTCGTCCCGGAGCCGGCAGACGAGTTCCATGAAGTCCTTCTCCTCGTCCACCTTTATTTCGAAGGTGTCCACCAGGAAACCCGTCCACTCCCGCCTGTCCGAATCGTAATCGAAGAGATAATCGAGCATCAGCCCCGTGACCGCCTGATGGGTGCCGTCCAGGTTGGAGAAAGGGTTGTAGCTTTTCGGTTCCTCGGCGTAGGTGTCGTGCCAGGTGCCGCCGGGCTTGCCGACCTCCCACACGACGGGTTTCGCGATACGCCGCGTCCCGGGGATGTCCTTGACGGAGATCGTCATCGGGTTTTCGCCTTCGACTTTTTCCGGGGGTTCCGGGCAGGCGGAGAGGAAAAGGGCGGCCAGAACCACGGCGAACATTCCATAGGGCTTCATAAGAAACGATACTAAAGGATAGAGGGCCGTTTTTCAAGGACGGCGGACGGGACTATTGATCGTGCCCGCGCGAACGGCCGCCGGAGGCGGCGCGGCGGTCAGGCGCCGGCGCCGAGCCTGTTCTTCAGCGCTGCGAAGTAATCCGCGGCCTGCTCCGGGGGGACATCCGTCTCCTCCTCGTGGTAGACGATGAGGTCCCCGGGGATTTCCTCAAGGAAAGGGGACGGGGACATGTCGGCGGTCTCCCGCATGACCCTCCGTTTCCTGCAGGCGGTGATGTAGAGCTTCCGCCGCGCCCGGGTGATGGCCACGTAGAAGAGGCGGCGTTCCTCCTCGATGTTTTCCTCCGCCTCCCCGAGGGCCCTCGCGTGGGGAACGATGCCGTCCTCGACGCCGGGAAGGAAGACGACGTCGAATTCCAGACCCTTCGCCGAGTGGATCGTCATCAGGTTGACCTTGCCCCTGCCGTCCTCCTCGTCGACGTCGTCACGGGTGATAAGGCTGATCCGGTTCAGGTAATTGTACAGTCCGGGGCTGTAGTTTTCCGGGTCCTTCTCCCATTCCTCGATGCTTTCGGCCAGAAGCTCGATGTTCCGGTATTTCCATTTCGCGATCTTGTCGTTTTTCTGGAATTCGACGACCAGGTAACCCCAGTAATCCACCGCCGCGACCAGGGCCCGAACCGCCGCCGCGATGTTTTTCGGCCGGAGGGCCGCCGTCCTGTGCTCCTCGACCAGGGACAGGAACGCGGCGAGTTCCGATTTCGCCTTGTCGCCCAGCGGGGAATCATCGGCGCGGGTCAGGAGGGCGACGGCCGAAAAAAGAGAGCAGCTTCTCCGCCGGGCCGTCTCGTTTATCTGTTCCAGCGTCCGCTTGCCGATGCCCCGGCGGGGGGTGTTTACCACCCGCAGAAAGGAGTCGTCGTCGTCCGGGTTCGCCATGAGCCGGAGGTACGCCACGACGTCCTTGATCTCCTTGCGCTGGAAGAAGGACTCCCCGCCGGACACCCGGTAGGGAATGTTTTCCGCGAGAAAGGACTCTTCCAGCGCGCGGGTCAGGTTGTTGGTCCTTACGAGGACGCCCACGTCATGGTAGGTGATCTTGTCGCGGAACATCAGCGTCTTGATCGTCGACGCGATGAATTCCCCCTCCCGCCGCTCGTCCTCGGGGTAAAAAACCTCGATGGGGCGCCCGCCGGCGGAGCCCGTCCACAGGGCCTTGGTCTTGCGGTTCCTGTTGTGGGAGATGACCCCGTTAGCCGCGGCGAGGATCGTCTCGGTGGAGCGGTAGTTCTGCTCCAGCTTGATTTCCTTCAGCTCCGGGTAATCCTTTTCGAAGCGCACGATGTTTTCGAAGTTGGCGCCCCTCCAGGAGTAGATCGACTGGTCGTCGTCCCCGACGACGCAGACGTTCCGGGACCCGTCGGCCAGCAGCTTCATGAAACGGTACTGGTTCATCGACGTGTCCTGGAACTCGTCGACCATGATGTACGTAAACCGTTCCCGATACTCCCGGAGGATCTCCGGGCGCTCCTCGAAAATCCTTATGGGAAGCATGATGAGGTCGTCGAAATCCACCGCGTTGTACACCTTCAGGTGGGACTGGTATTCCTCATAGAGGGGTCGGAACATGTCGTTGGTCTCGTCCCAGGTCCTGCGGCCGGTTTTTATGGCGGAGAAAAGGGACGCGGTTTTCGGAAGGTCCAGGGCGTCCGGGGAGAGGCGCAGCTCCCGGGCCGTTTCCTTTATCAGCGAAAGCTGGTCGCCGGAATCGTAGATGCTGAAATTCTCCCGGTAGCCGAGAAGACCGATCGCGGCGCGCAGGACCCGGACGCCGAAGGCGTGAAAGGTAGACACCGTGAGGTTGGAGAGTTTTTTCTCCGTGAGGGTTTTGACCCGCGCCTCCATTTCCCGGGCGGCCTTGTTCGTGAAGGTCA
>CAZGUL010000368.1:0-3271 GCA_964529055.1 uncultured Spirochaetaceae bacterium | reverse complement strand
CGGAGAGAGAGGGATTCGAACCCTCGGTACCGCTTACGCGGTACAACGGATTTCGAGTCCGCCCGATTCAACCGCTCTCGCATCTCTCCTACAGAAATCGTGCCCAAGAGGATTCGAACCTCCGACCACCAGATCCGCAATCTGGTACTCTATCCAGCTGAGCTATGGGCACATACGGAGAAGGGGGGATTCGAACCCCCGGTACCCTTTTGGGATACAACTCCTTAGCAGGGAGCCCGATTCGACCACTCTCGCACCTCTCCAATTATTGTCCTCACGGAGAAGGGGGGATTCGAACCCCCGGAACCTTGCGGTTCAACGGTTTTCAAGACCGCCTCCTTCAACCACTCGGACACCTCTCCCCATAACGCGATTCGGGACCTAACTATATAAAATGGCCCCGCCTTTGTCAATCACGGAACATATTTCACTGCCGCGTGAGAATCTCATACACCCGGTTCAGGTCTTCCATCGAGAAATAGGAGATCTCTATGCTGCCTTTTTTCCCGTTCCCCTTTATCGCCACCTTCGTTCCCAGAAGGTCCAGGAGCTTCTGCTCCATTTCCCGGAGTTCCGGCGCCTTCTGTTTCGGGTAATCCTTCTCGGCGGGAGCGGCCGCCCTCGCCCCCTTGTTCAGGTTCGCGGCCATGGCCTCCGCTTCCCGCACCGACAGCCCCCGGTCCACGATCCTTCTGAAAAGGATGCGCATGTCGGCGGGATTCACGACGGAAAGAATCGCCCGGGCATGGCCGGGGGTGATTTCCCGCCGGCTGAGGGATTCCTGCATGTCCTCCGGAAGCTTCAACAACCGCAGTGCGTTCGCGACGGTGGAACGGTTTTTTCCCAGCCGTGCCGAAAGCTCTTCCTGACCCAGCGCGGACGCATCCATCAGGCCCTTGTACGCCTTAGCTTCCTCTATGGGAGTGAGGTCCTCACGCTGGATGTTTTCGATCAGAGCGATTTCCCGTTTTTCCTGGTCGGAAAATTTCCTGACGATGACCGGCACGTCCCGGAGACCCGCCTTTCCCGCAGCCCTCCACCGTCTTTCCCCGGCGATGAGGGTGTAGGAGCCGTCACCGCTTTCCTCGACGAGAATCGGCTGGAGGATGCCCTTTTCCCGGATGGAATCGGCGAGTTCCGTCAGGGTTTCGTCGGAGAATTCCTTGCGGGGCTGATTCGGGTTCGGCGCGATGCGGGAGACGGGAACATGTCTGAGACCGTCGGCCTCCGCCGCGGCCGGCGCGTCGTTTTTGTCCGACGCTCCGAACAAGGCGTCGATGCCCTTTCCGAGCGCTCTCTTAGACACGTTCAAGCACCTCTTCCGCGAGTTTCTTGTAGCTTTTCGCCCCCACGCAGTTCGGATCGTAGACGTTGATCGGCACCGAATGGGACGGGGCTTCGGACAGCCTGACGTTTCGGGGAATGATGGTCTTGAAGACTTTCTTGCCGAAGTATCCGCAGACCTCCTGGACCACGTCGTTCGCGAGCCGGGTCCGGGAGTCGAACATGGTAAAAAGGATGCCGCCGATTTCCAGTTTCGGGTTGATGCCCGACTGAATGCGCTTCACCGTTTCCAGAAGAAGACTCAGGCCTTCCAGCGCGAAATACTCGCACTGCAGGGGTATGATGACGGAGTCCGCCGCGGCGAGCCCGTTCAGGGTCAGAATTCCCAGGGACGGCGGGCAGTCGATGAAGATGAAATCATACTCGTTCTTGACCGGCGCGATCGCCTTTTTCAGGAAGAAAGCCCGGTCCTCCTTGTCCACCAGCTCGATGTTCGCGCCCGTCAGGTTGATGCTGGACGAAGCGATCGACAGGTTGCCGACCGAGGTTTTTCGTATGACGTTTTTCAGGGTCGTTTTGCCGTTGATCGCCTCGTATATTCCCTCGTGGGAATTCTTTACTCCCACGCTGCTCGACAGGTTTCCCTGGGGATCGAAATCGACGAGGAGCACTTTTTTCCCGGCCTCGGCCATATAGGCGCCCAGATTCGCCGCCGTGGTCGTTTTGCCCACACCGCCCTTCTGGTTGGCGAATACGATCGTTTTACCCATCGCGGGACAGTATACAAAACGGGGCAAAAAAATACCAGCATCATTCGTTGACTAAATGATATGAATCAGGTATTATTTTGCCGATGCATGTTATTAATCGATGCACGGAATATGCGCTTCTGTCCCTCATTCACATGGCGTCGAACGATGAAGTCGTTTCCGCGGTTGAGCTTGCGGATATTCTGAAGATTCCCCATCCTTTTCTGCGGAGCATTTTGCGGACTCTGAAGGAGCACGGGATCATCGCGTCCCGCAGGGGGCAGAACGGGGGATTTCACCTGGAAAAAGATCCGGAAAAGATCACCCTGCTGGACCTTGTCACGATCTTCCAGGGGCCCTTCCATCTGACGGAATGCGCCTCGGGCGATGTGTGTCCCCGTTCTTCCGCCTGCCCGCTTAAGCCGGAATTGTCTTTTGTCGAAAAAGAAATTATTCTGAAGTTCCAGCGGATAACCGTGAACGGTATTGCGAAAAATTCAATAAAACTTCAAGGTAAGAAGGAGTCGGTATGTTGAAAGAAAAGGTCATTTCCGCCTTAGAGGATATTCGCCCCTCGCTGCAAGCGGACGGAGGCGATATCGAGCTTGTGAGCGTCGAGGAAACCGGAGTGGTGAAAGTCCGGCTGACGGGGGCCTGTCACGGCTGTCCCATGTCGCAGATGACGCTGAAGCAGGGGGTCGAGAGGTATTTGAAAAAAGAAATACCCGGCGTAGCATCCGTGGAATCAGTGTAGTCCCGCCAGCGCGGGGTCCGTCCAAGAGGGCCCCGCGCCCCCCTCAAAAACCGCTTTTCCTTCCGATTCGACCTGCGTATCACGAAATTCTTTACGGGGTTGAAAATTATGTAAAATATAGTAGATTAATAGTACGTGAACCAGAAATACCGGAAGGACCAGTAACATGCAGAATGCTGAAAACAAAAATGTTTGGCGCTTTTTTCCGAAAGTCGAGTTGCACAGGCACCTTGAAGGCACCTTCTTTCTTGAAACCCTATTTCACATAGCGAAAAAGAATCAACTCGAGGTCCCCGGCGATTTCACGGCCTTTCAGAAGAATTTTCAGTTTCCCAAAGACTCCAAACCGGACTTTCAGCTCTTTCTGTCGAAATTCAAGAATACCTGGTATCGCTCCCACGAGGACGTCTACGCGATAACCTACGATTCCGTAAAGGCTCTCAAAAACGACGGGATCTTCTATATCGAGCTGAGGTTCAACCCC
>CAZGUL010000367.1:0-3314 GCA_964529055.1 uncultured Spirochaetaceae bacterium | reverse complement strand
CGTCGAAGGCCGCCTGGGCGTTGAGCTTCTGCAGGGTCTCCAGCGTCAGGGACCGGAAAAGCGGCGTGAACAGGGTTTCCAGTTCCGGGTAGGCCGCCGCGAGTTCGCCCCGGAGCACCGGAGCCGGCAGGTACACGGGGGGAATGTTCTTCGGGTCCGCGAGGACCAGAAGGTTCATCTTGTCCAGCGCACCGTCGGTGCCGTACACCAGCGAGACGTTGACCCCGTCGGTGCCTTCCGCGAGGGCCTTCAGCATTTCGGCGGTGTTGCCGGTGGACAGGAGAATGAGCTGGTCTTTCCGGAGCTTGAACCCGTAGGCCGCCTCGTACCCGAGCAGGCCGAGCGCGTTGTCCGCGAAGGTCTGGGACGAGATGAGCTTCACCTTGCCTCCCCTGTTGACGTAGGCGGCGAAGCTCTCCATGTCCCGGATGCCGTTCGCCGCGGCGAAATCCCGCTTCACCGCCAGCATCTCCGTGTTGTTCGCCTCCGCGGGGGTCAGCCACAGGATGTTCCGGCGTTCCCTGTCGAGCTTCCGGGTCATCTCGTACCCGCCCGCCGGGTCGGACCAGATCGCCGGGTCGAATCCTTCGTGGTAGTACTGCCCGCTGCCGGTGTAATCGATCACCAGGTCGACCTCCTTCGCCTCCAGGGCCTTGCGCAGAATGTCGGGAGTCCCGAACTCGGTCTTGTCCACGACCTCGAACCCGGCGTCCCGGAGCAGGAGAACGAGCATCTTGCCGAGAACGGCCCCCTCGGCGTCGATCATCGACGCGACTGTCACCGGTCCTTTCGGCTTCGCGGCGGCCTCCTTTCCGGCGGCCTTTTCCCGGGGAGAGCATCCCGCGGCAAGCGCGGCGAGGAGCAGGGCGGCGGGGATAGCCTGACCGACGGTGCCGCGGCGGCGGGGGCCGGCGGCGGTTTTGCGTTTATTCATTTCCATGCCTCCACTATAGGCTTTTCCGTCCGGCGAATCAAATCCGCTCCCGGAAGTACTTCTTCTCCGTGTGGTCCCGCCAGACGTTTTCGAACCAGAAGTCCTCGTCGGGAATCGGCCTGCGGGAGACGAAGCGGTGGGAAAAAACGGGCTGCGCGCCTTCCGCCGCCGGCCCGGGGCTTCCTCCGTCCCCGGCGGCGCCCTCCGCGGGCCCGCCGAGCCGGGTCATCTGCAGTTTTCCCCGGAATTCCTCCGCCTCGGGCCTGTAACGCCACTCCTTTTCCAGCTTCGGGTGCACCTCCGTCCCCGCCGGGTCCATCACGAGGTACGAGCCGCGGCTCCCGCCTCCGGCCTCCAGGTACGCCAGGATCGCCGAGATGTACGCTGTGTGGGCCAGAACGAGGTGCCGGTTCCGGAAGGCGTAGGGGAGCTGTTTCAGGCTCCGTATTCTCGCCTCCCCGAAGGCCGCGGCCTGACGGGCCGCCTCCGCGAGCGCCGCGGCGGCCTTTTCCCGGCTCCGGATGTGGGCCCCGGCCTCGGTCATCCTGCGCTGGAACTCCCGCCGGTACTCCACCACCGCGGTGTCGCTGCCCCGCTTCCCGTCGATTATTTCCCCGGCGGCGGCCAGGATCTTCTCCGCCTCCCGCTTCGCCGCGGCGGCGAAGTCGGCGAAGTCCAGGTCCCGGCCGGCGTAGGCCTCCGAAATCTTCCGCGCCGCCCGGAGCGCCCCGGTCTGGCCGGAATTCAGGGCCGAACCGCCGGGCCGGTAGACCCCGTGGGTGCCGTTCACCTCCCCCACGGGAAAGAGGCGCCGGACGTTCGTGGACTCCCACCAGATGTCGCCGGCCAGGCCGCCGTTGTTGTGCTGGGCCGAGACGGCGATCTCCAGGGGCTCCCTCTCGAGGTCGATGCCGTTGGACCGGTAGAGCTCCACGGCCAGGGGGTTCATCTTCAGGAGCCTGTCGACGGGCCGGCCGAAAAGGGCTCCGGATTTTTCCAGGTACCCGCGGGCCTCCTCCGAGAGGTCGTCGAACCGGAATTCGTCGTCTCCCGGGCCTCCGTCCCCCGGGTTCCGCCGGAAATCCATGAAGACCCTCCGTCCCCGGAGGACCCGCTCCCGGTAAACCAGGATGTCCACCAGGGACGAACCTCCATCCCCGATTTTCCGGGGGTCGAAGGGCCACTGGTAGCCTTTCAGGAAGACGGCGGAGCACATTTTCCCCAGGGTGTCGAAGAAAGGACGGAGGAACTCCCGCTCCCCGCCGCCGTCCGGGTCGGTGCTGATGTACCGGGGAATCACCTGCTGGTAGGTGCCGGACACGTTCCACCGGAATTTGACCGACGCCAGGCCATACTGGGACTCGGTGAGGTTCACCGCCTCGGCCCCCGCCTCCAGCGCCAGGCCGATCGCCCCGGCGTGGACCGGCGGGTAGACCGACGCCTCGTAGAGGCCGCCGGGGCCGCCGACCCCGAAGACTGTGTTGTCCGCCATGAAGAGGACCAGGCCGTACTTTCCGTCGTCCAGGCGGCTTTTATCCATGGCCAGCGCGCCCGCCGCCCGGCCGTTCCCGACGACCAGGGCGACCACGTCGTGCCGGTCGTAGACCGGGATGTCCCGGCGCCGCACCTCCGCGAGGAGACGCTCCACCATGCTCTTCGATGTGTACGGGCCGATGGAGGTTCCCCGGTCCTTCGGGTCGTGGTCAGTCTTGTAGCCCACGACGCCGCCGTAGCGGTTCTGCGGAAACGGAACGCCGATGGACAGGAGATGGTAAAAGGCCTCGACGGACAGAACCGACTCGACGAGTGCTATGTCCCCGTGCATGGCTCCCCCGGAATAAAGGGCCCGGGCCATCTCGTACGGCGAATCCGGGGTCCTGGACGCGGTGGCGAGCTTGTAGTAGGTCTGCTTGTCGCTGCCTGTGTTCCGGGACGTGCCGCCGGCCAGGTCCTCGGTGACGATGGCCAGATCGGTCACCCCGAACTCGTGGAGCCGGTCCGCCGCGGCGAGGGACGCGGCCCCGCTTCCGATCACCAGGGTGTGGGTCCGAACCACCGGAATGCTGCGCCCCCCGGCGGCGATGAAATCCTGATTCATGACAATCCTCCCGCGGCGGCGCCGCGATGCGGTCCTATGGTTTCGCCGGGAACGTACTCCCCGGCTATCAGCCTGCGGATGCCCTGCTGCTCCCGGTCGATGATCCTCCCCCGGAGCCACGCCGCCGCTTCCTCCCCCAGCCGCCGCACCGAAAGGCTCACCGTGTCGATCCGCCGGCCCGATAGCTCCCGCACCGGCGAGTCGTCGAAACCCGTCAGCGAAAGATCGCCGGGTACGCGGACCCCCGCCCGGAGGGCGGCCTGGTAAAAGGCCACCGCGACG
>CAZGUL010000366.1:0-3316 GCA_964529055.1 uncultured Spirochaetaceae bacterium | reverse complement strand
CCCAGTTCGCGGCGGTGGAGGAGCCCTTTTCCGACCTGGGCAGGTACGCCAGCGGCCTGGTCGTCCGGGGCCTCACCGTGAAGCAGCGCGAAGGCGACCTGGCGGAAACCCTGATCACCTACACCATCGTCCGGTAAACCATGCGATCCGCCGGCAAAAACGGAACAGAGTCCCGTCAGCCTCCCCTGTATCTTCCCGCCGCCCTGGCGGCGGTCCTCTTTCTCGGGGCCTTCCTTCTCCTGCCGGGCTGCTACGTGCTGAAGCAGGGCGGGGTCCTGCTGGGCTACCGGAACGGCGCGGTCCCCCTGGAGGAAGCCGGGGGTCCCGATGCGCCGGAGGAGCTTCGCCGGTTCGCGGCCCGGGTGGCCGATATCCGGGGTTTCGCGATCCGGGAGCTCGGGCTGGAGGAGAACCGCAATTACACCCGCTACGTCGAGCTGGACCGGGATTATCTCGCCGCGGTGGTGTCCGCGTCGCACAGGGATTCCTTCCGCCGCCACGAGTGGCGGTTCCCCATCGTCGGCACGGTGCCGTACAAGGGCTTTTTCGACGAGGAGGACGCCCGGGAGGAGGCCGAAAAGCTGAAGGCGCGGGACCTGGACGTGTGGGTCCGCCGGGTGGACGCCTTCAGCACCCTGGGCTGGTTTTCCGATCCCCTGTACTCGTACATGACCGGCTATCCGCCGCACCGCCTCGCGGAGCTTCTGATCCACGAGGGGTTTCACGCGACGGTGTTCCTGAAAAACCGGGTCCAGTTCAACGAGGAGCTCGCCGAGTTCGTCGGCAGGGAAGGCGCCCGGCTCTACATGGAAAGGACCTTCGGCAGGGAATCGGCGGAATACCGTGTCATGGAGGACGCGGCGGCGGACGCGGACGCCTACATCGCCTTCGTGCAGGGCCTCATCGTCAGGCTCGGGGAGCTGTACTCAGGCGGCGCGGGACGGGACGAAATTCTGCGGCGCAAGGAAGAGATAATCCGCGCCGCCCAGGCCGAATTCGCGGAAACCTACGAAAACCGCTTCCGCGGCGGCGGATACAGGGGTTTCGCCCGGCTTCCGGTCAACAACGCGTACCTGGAACTTTTCCGGCTCTACCACGACGGCTCCGCCTTTTTCCGCGACCTGTACGAGCGGTCCGGCCGGGACCTCCCCCGGTTCATCCGGGCGGCCAAAACCCTTCGCGGCCGCAGGGGAGACCCGAAACCGCTCCTGGCGGAGGCCCTGGGCCTCGGGACGGCGCCGTGAACGAAGCCCCGCGGCCGCCGCTCGTTTCCGTCGTAATCCCCACCTACAACCGGGCGGACCTGCTCGCGGAGGCCGTGGATTCCGTTCTTCGGCAGACTTTCCGGGACTTCGAGCTCATCGTCGCCGACGACGGCTCCTCCGACGGGACCGCCCGCATGCTATCCGCCCTGGGCTTCACGGAAATCGGGGACGGAGGCCGGCGTCCCGCGCCGGAGGCAGGCGGCCGCCTTCTTCTCCGCCTGGGACACGGGGGAATGCCCGGCAGGACCCGCAACCGGGGGGCGGCGGCCGCCCGGGGGCGCTGCCTCGCCTTTCTCGACTCCGACGACCTGTGGCTCCCGGAAAAACTCGAACGCCAGCTCCTCCTCCGGGAGGGTGCCCCCCCGGAGGGGGTTCCCCGGATATCCCACACCCGGGAGCTGTGGCTCCGGAACGGACGGCGGGTGTCCCAGGCCGGCCAGCGCCACCTGAGGGCAGGGGACATCTTCGCCGACTCACTTGTCAAATGCGTCATCGGACCGTCCACGGTCGTTCTGGAGAAGGACCTGTTCGACCGGGCAGGAGGCTTCCGGGAGGATCTGGAGATCGCCGAAGACTACGAGCTGTGGCTCCGGATAACCGCGGACGAGGAGACGGCGTACCTGGACGAGCCGCTGACGGTGAAGAGGGCCGGATCGGGGGATCAGCTTTCGGAAAAGTACGGGCAGATCGAAATTTTCCGGATCCGCGCCCTCCGGGACCTGGTGGACCGGGGATTTTTCGCCTCCCGGCCGGACCGGGCCCCCGCCGCCCTGCGGGAACTGGCCCGCAAATGCTCCATCTACGCCGCGGGCTGCCGCAAGCGCGAAAAAGGGGCCGAAGCGGCGGAATACGAAAAACTCGCCGCCTCGTACTCGGCCGCGGTTTCCGGTTGATGCCGGGGGGAAACGGCGGTACATTACATACGGCATGACAAAGAAACACCTTCGTTTTGCGGCGGCCGCCGCGGCGGTCCTTCTTCTGGTTTCCTGCTCGACCCGGCAGGACGTGGTCCTGAAAATCGGGGGTTCCGGCACGTCCCGTGTCGTCGTCGAGCTGCATCCGGTTTTCACCCGGTATTATTCCGACCTGGCTTCGGGATTCTCCCCGTCCCACGATCCGGGAAAACCCGTCTACTTCGACACCGAAGGGATCCGGGAAAATCTCGCGGCGAACCCGGGCCTGGAGGTCGTGTCCCTGGAGACGCCGGTTCCCGAAAGGCTGGAGATCGAACTCCGTTTCCGGGACATCGGCACGGCCATCGGGGGCGGGGATCCCAAAATCCGGGACGTCGTCGTATTCCGCCGCGGCGAAGGCAGGGATACGCTGACGATCCACCTGGACCGGACGAACCTGTCCTCGATCCTCAAGGTCGCGGCCCCGGATAACGCGTCCCCGCTGAAAACGCTGCTCCCTCCGGAGGGAAGGCCCCTGACCGAAGAGGAGTACCTGGACCACCTGGCGTGGGCCCTGGAGGATTACGCGGAGAACGGGGACATCGGGACCATTCTGCGTTCGTCGGCGGTGAATCTGCGGGTCCAGGTGCAGGGAAGGATAACGGCCCTGAGCGGGGGAACCCGGAGGAGCGAATCGGAGGCGGTTTTCGTCCTGCCTCTTCTGCGAATTCTGACCCTGGGAACCCCGATCGATCTGTCGCTGACCTACGCCCGATAGATCCCGCGGGCGCCTTTTTCAATGCAGGAGAAGGGCGGGATTCACCGGTTTTCCCCAGCGGAAAACCGTGAAATGCAGATGGCTGCCCGTTGAATACCCGGTGTTGCCGATGTCCCCGATGCGCTGCCTTTCCTGGACGCGCTGGCCCCGCTGCACGCGGATCGTGTCCAGGTGCGCGTAGAACGTGGTGTATCCCCCCACGTGGCCGAGAACCACATAGTTGCCCGCGCTTTCGTTGTAGCCCGTTTCGACAACCCTGCCCTCCATCGCCGCGAGGACGGGCGAACCGTGGGGACCGGCGATGTCGATGCCGTTGTGGAACCGCCTCTTTCCGCTGATCGGGTCCGTCCGGTACCCGTAGGGCGAGGATATCCAGCCCC
>CAZGUL010000365.1:1333-3322 GCA_964529055.1 uncultured Spirochaetaceae bacterium | reverse complement strand
CCTCAAGGGAAAGGTATGCGGAAAAATCTTTTTCAACCTGCTCGATGAGAAGCGCCGACTTCTCGATGGTGTTTTTTCTCATTTCCGCATAAACGACGAGACCCGCCACGATCGCGACGATAACGGCGAAGGCGATGATGATTTTTTTGCGGTTACGGCTGATTACGTCTGCAAGTTTTTCGATGAATTTCTGTTTCTCCGAGGCTTCGGTCGTGACTGCCATCAAGGTGCTCCTTACTTGGATATTTCCAGTTCCTTTACGAGTTTCGTGAGATAAGTCCGCTGTATTTCCAGATTTTTTGCCGCGGCCGTCTGGTTCCATTTGTGTTTTTGAAGTGTCGCGGCAATGAATCCTTTTTTGAAGTCGTTCACAGCTTCTTTCAGGGTTTTTTCCGGGTAATCGTCGGAAGATCTTCCGGGGGAGACAGGAAGAAGAAGATCCCGGGGCTTAATGTAATCCTCCCGGGCTATTACCACCGCCCGCTCCACCGCGTTTTCCAATTCCCGGACGTTGCCCGGCCAGGTGTAGAGAAACATCTCTTCCATCGCCTTGTCGGAAAAACCGCGGATCTGTTTGTTGGTTTCCCGGTTGAAACGCTTCAGAAAGAAATGCGCCAGCTCCACGATATCTTCCGTTCGCTGCCGCAGCGGCGGAATATGCAGGGGAAGCACATTCAGGCGATAGTAAAGATCGCTTCTGAAATCACCCACCGTAACCGCTTTTTCGATGTCCCGATTCGTGGCGGCGATGATCCGGACATCAACGGTGATCGGATCGCTGGATCCCACCTTTTCGAAAGTCCTGCTTTGCAGGACCCGTAGTAGTTTCGACTGCAGCGACAGCGGCAGTTCTCCGATCTCGTCCAGAAAGATCGTTCCCCCGTCGGCAAGCTCGAATCGACCGCGTCTCGGACTGGTGGCGTCGGTAAAAGCTCCCTTCACATGTCCGAAAAGCTCGCTTTCGAGGAGGGCCTCGGGAAGAGCCGCGCAGTTGACCCGGACGAAGGGCTTGTCCCTCCTTCCGCTCTGCAGATGAATCTGTTCGGCGAACAGTTCCTTTCCGACTCCGCTCTCCCCCAGAATCAGTACCGAAGAATCAGCCGCCGCGACACGGCGGACGATTTCCAGTTTTTCCTGTATGATCGGACTCGAACCGATGAAGGTGTGAAATCCCCTGCCCCCCGCGACCTGGTCCTGGAGCCGGCCGATTTCGTCCCGTACCTTCTGAAAATTCCGCGCATTCTGGAGGGTTATGGCCGCCTGGGTCGAAAAAATCTCGATCCACTCCAGGTCTTCCTGCGTAAAGGCTTCACCGTTCTTTTTGTTGATGAGTTCGATGACGCCCACGCATTGGTCCTTTATCCGCATGGGGACCGCCAGAATCGACGTGGTGGGAAATCGTACTTTCTTGCTGATGTCGGAAAAAAACCGGGGGTCCTTGTCCACATCCTCGACAAGCAGCGACGTATTGTGTTCCGCAACCCAGCCCGCGATTCCTTCCCCCATGTTCAGGGAGAACTTCTTCACCTCAGGGCCCTTCGAACCCAGCGCGATCTCGAAAAAGAGCTTTTTGCTTTCCTTGTCCAAAAGGAGGAGAGAAGACGCCTCGCCGCCGGCGAGACGGGTGGCGGACTCCAGTATCTCCGTGAGGAGTACCCGAACATCCGAGTAGTTTGAATTTATGAGATTGTTTATCTCTATAAACGTCTCGAATTTTTTCGGGTCAATTTTCGATTTGAACATCTCACTGCCGGGAGGGAGCGTCAAGTATTTTCTTTATCCTTAAGGAAATCACCCAGGGTAAAGGTAGATTCGCTCTCCTCGTCGTGGATATATTTTCGGAGCTCTTCCCGTTGCTGCTTTTTCTGGAACTCCCGTACGGACAGCGCCAGTTTCTGCCTTCCCGGACTTACCTCAAGCACGACGGCCTTGATCGGATCGCCGACCTTGTATTTTTTCATGGCCTCTTCCGGATCGTCACCCGGGTGT
>CAZGUL010000365.1:0-1323 GCA_964529055.1 uncultured Spirochaetaceae bacterium | reverse complement strand
TGCTGCGTTCCGGGTAGGCCTTTTTCAGAGACATCCAGGGGTCTTCGGACAGCTGCTTGACTCCGAGGCGGATGTTCCGTTCTTCCAGGTTGACGTCGATGACGATGACTTCAACATCCTCCCCTTCCTTGAGCACGGAACCGGGGTTCTTGATTTTCTTTGTCCAGGAAAGATCGTCGGAGTGCAGGAATCCGTCAATGCCCTCCTCGAGTTCAACGAACGCCCCTGCGTTGGTGATCTTCTTGACAGGCCGGGTCAGCCGCATGCCCACGGGATACTTGTTTCCCAGCTCGTCCCAGGGGTTCGGGTAAACCTGCTTCAGCCCCAGGGAAATGCGGCCTTCCTGCAGATCGTAGCCCAGGATTTTTGTTTCGACCTCGTCTCCAACCTTCAAAACTTCCTTGGGATGTTTGATTCTCTTGACCCAGGAAAATTCGGAAATGTGGGCAAGGCCTTCGATTCCTTCCTCGATTTCGATGAAGGCTCCGAAGTCCGCAAGTTTTGTCACTTTTCCTTTGACCACGTCGCCAGCATGAAATTTTTCCTCGAAATGGGTCCACGGATCTTCCTGGAAGTGCTTGAGCGAGAGATTGATCTTCTGCTGTTCCGGGTCCAACCGGATCACCTTGAGCCGAATGTTTTCACCTTTCTTGACGAAGTCCTTCGGCCGGGTGACATGGCCCCAGCTCATGTCGTTTATGTGGAGCAACCCGTCGAAACCGCCCAGATCGATGAAAGCGCCAAAGGACGTGAAACTTTTCGCGACCCCCTCGACTTCATCGCCTATCTGCGTGGTCTGGAAGAAGGCTTCCCGTTTTTTCGCCACTTCCTCCTCGAGCCAGTTCCTGCGGGAAAGGATGATATTGACCCGGTTGTCGTTGTAAATTCTTTCCACATAGAACTTCGTTTCCAGTCCGACGAATTTCTCGGGCTCTTCCACCCGTTGTATGTCCATCTTGGAAATGGGGTTGAAACCCGTAACATTGAAACCGAGATCTATTTCGAAGCCGCCTTTTATCGTCTTCGCCACCTTTCCCTCGATCGGAAGATGGTCCTGGAATGCCGTCCTGAGCCGCTTCCAGAAGAGTTTTTCGTCCGCCTTCTGCTTCGAGACGATGACCTCTCCGGCCCGGTTTTCCTTTTTCATCAGAACGACTTGCACGATGTCGCCCGCTTTCGGAACGACCTGAAATTCGTTTATAGGGATCTTTCCCTCGGATTTGTATCCAACATCGAGAAATACATTTTCCTGGCCGACTTCCACGACCGTACCGTCGACGAGCTGCCCTTCCTCTAGATCGTCGAGAGTTTTTAAGTATTGTT
>CAZGUL010000364.1:0-3336 GCA_964529055.1 uncultured Spirochaetaceae bacterium | reverse complement strand
CACGGGTCCCTGCTCTGGCGGGAGGATGTCCGGAAGGACCTCCGGGAGGCGGATGTGCTCCTTCCCTCCCTGGATGCCGGCGACGAAAGGATGTTCCGGCTGATAAACCGCCCGCATCCCGCCCTGCGTTTCGATGCCATGGTCGAAGGGCTGTCTGCCTTCTGCCGCGATTTTCCCGGCAGGGTGCGCCTGGAGGTCATGCTTGTGGCGGGAAAAACGGGCGTCTTCGAGAAGGCGGAAAAAATCGCCGAGATCGTCGAAGGTCTCCGCACGGCGTCGGTGGACCTGAACACCGTGTCCCGGCCGCCCGCGGAATCGGACGCCCGGGCGGTTTCGCTGCACCGGATGGCGGCCCTGAAGGGCCTTTTTCCCCGGAACGCGTCCGTCATCTGCGACTTTGGAGCCAGCGACTCCGGCTCGGCGACCCGCAATTCCCGCGCGGGCGGCGGGATCGTTGCCCTGCTCCGCAGGAGACCCTGCACGCTGGCCGACGTCGCCCGGGGGCTGGACATAAACCCGAACGAAGCCGCGAAGATAATGACCCACCTGGCACGGACGGGGGAAATACGGGAACGCCGCATCGGGGACAGGCTCTATTACTCCGCGGGAGAAACGGGAAAAGGGAATGAAGGCCGGTGAAATCCTGTCCCAGATGAAAAAGCACGCCCCCTTCACGGCGGCGGGGACGGCGTCCGGGCTCCTGATCATGGCAATCCTGGCGGCATCAGGCGTTTCGCGGGACCTGTCGGAAAAGCTTTTCTGGACCCTGCATCCGCTTCACGTTCTTGTCAGCGCGCAGGTCACCGCGGCGATGTATCGGCGCCGCGGGAGACGGAACCCGCTTCTCGTGCTTCTTGTCGGGTATGTCGGTTCCGTCGGCATCGCGACGCTGAGCGATTCCCTGATACCCTTCGCCGGGGAATGGCTGCTCGGTCTTCCCGGGCGGGAAATCCACCTCGGTTTCATCGAAAAATGGCACATCGTCAATCCGCTGGCCGCGGCGGGAGTTGTCCTCGCCCGGTACCTTCCCGCTACGCGGGTCCCCCACGGGGTGCACGTATTTCTCAGCACCTGGGCGTCATTGTTTCACATGACGATGGCCATGACCGGTCCCGTCGACACCGGCTCCGCCGTCCTGGTGGCGGTTTTTCTTTTCCTCGCCGTCTGGGTCCCCTGCTGCACGAGCGACATCGTCTTCCCGCTCCTGTGGACGGGGAAAAAATAAAAACCCCGGGAGGATTCCCCCCCGGGGTTTTCGCCGTGCCGCGAAGACGCGGGGATTCGGCCGTTATTCGGCGGCGGTGATGGACACGTCGCCTGCGGCGGTGTGGGCGTCCGCGGAGACCACCAGATCGAGGTCGAAAAACTGATGGGCGCTTCCATCCGCGAGCTGGACGACGATGTCGTACGTTCCGGGATCCAGAAAGGCCAGCTTGAAGGTCCCCGGTGAATCCTCTTCGGCCGCGCATGCGACGGTGCTCGTGCAGGCATCAGGGAACGCGGGGACGTCGAATATTCCGTCCGCGTCCGAGTCCACCGCGGCCGTCGGCTGGGCTCCTTCGACGTAGACCCCGTCCTCGTACAGGTAGACAAAGGCTCCCGGGTTCGTCGTTCCGGTTATCCAGCCGGCTTCGTTGTCCAGGACGACGCGGATCGCCGGTTTCAGGATGTAGCTTCCTTCTCCGGTTTTGACGACGGATTTCCGGACGTCGAAATCGAGGGTGATTCCCAGGGTTCCGGACAGCGGAACCTGGAACGAGTTGACCAGCTTGACGGAATCGCTCGGCACCGACAGAGGCGTCGAGGTCGCATCGTTGTCGTCGCTGACCCGGGCCGACGCGACGACGAGGCGGATCTGGTTGATCTGCGTTCCGCCGGGGACCGTGAGTTCCCCGATATTTTCCCGAACGCCGTTCGTCAGCGTCAGAAGGTCGAATTCCCGTGCAGGATCGAGGGCCACGCTCTTCCAGCTTCCATCAGGACCGTCGGCAGCGTCGGCGGCCTCGTTGACTTTTAGTTCTGAAACGGTGACGAACACATTCGTAAGGCCCGATGTGTCCGGCGCGTCGGTCAGGCTGAAAGAGACCGCCGCATCATCCGTGCCCGACGAGGCGCAGGCCCCGGCAAGGGCGGCGGCGCCGACGACGAGAAGGAGAAGTCCTGCCCGTACAAGGTTTTTTTTCATATTTCCTCCCATATGCAATTCATTCCGGATTTCGTCTCCGGAAAATACTACCCCGCCACCCCCCGCCGGGTTGCACCGCTTTCGGTTGTTTTTCCGCCGCCCCGGGGATATAGTGAAAAATCGTGGAACCATTTCAGGAAAACGAAGACGATGCCCTCGTGCGGCTCGCGCTGACGGGAAACGCCGCCGCTTTCCGGCGCCTGGTGGAAAAGTACGAGAAAGGCGTCTTCCACTTCTGCCTTTCCCGGATGCGGAGCCCCGAGGAAGCGGAGGATGCGGCGCAGGACGTTTTTCTTCGGGCCTACGTTTCCCTGAAGACCTTCGGCCTGGACAGGAGCTTCAAGACATGGCTCTTCACGATAGCGGCGAACAGGCTGAAATCCCGGGGGATGAAAATCCTGCGCATGGCGGAGAAGCTCCAGCGGTTCATCTCCGAAGGCGGACCGAAGGTTTCCACCGCGAACCCGGCGGAAGACCTCGAAAACGACGAGCGGGCCCGGAGGGTCCGCGCTGCAGTGGGAGAACTCCCGGCATCTTTGCGGGATGCCGTTTATCTTCATTATTTCGAGGACATGTCCGTAAAGGAAATCGCCGAGGTGCTCGGCGCGGGGGAGGAGGCGGTGAAGAGCCGGCTCTTCCGGGGAAGGGTGCTTCTGCGAAAGAAACTGGAGGATCCGTCGGAATGAAAGTCCGCAACCGGAAACCGGATTACGGGGTAAATTCAGGTGAGGTGGGAGCATGACATGTTCGGACGCGGCCGCGAAAATCGCCGGATGGCGGGATTCCGGCGGCCTTGACAGAGGTGAAATCGAAGAACTCCGCACCCATGTCGGATCCTGCGATGCCTGCGGAAAGAGGTACCGTACGCTGATGCTGCTGGTGGACCGGGAATCCGGCGAACTGCGGAAAACCGCCCGCCGGGCCGGGGCGCCCGACATCGCAGGCGCGGTCATGGAGCGGATCGCCCGGCGCGGGCTCCGCCCGGAGGGACGGCGATGGACGGCGTTTTCCGTTCCGCGCATGGCCGCTGCTGCGGCGGTTCTCGTCATGGCCGCCCTTTTTCTCATCCCCGTGTTGTCCCCCGGTTCCCGGGGCGGCGACGAAATCGCCGTCATCTTCACGGTGGACGCCCCGGAGGCGGGTTCGGTTGT
>CAZGUL010000363.1:0-3356 GCA_964529055.1 uncultured Spirochaetaceae bacterium | reverse complement strand
TCGCCGCCGACGAGGAAGTCGGCTCGGCCCACGGCATCCAGGCCCTGCTGCGTGACCACCCGGACCTGTTCGGAAAGGAAGACACCTTCCTGGTGCCCGACGGCGGCCGCTCCGACGGCTCCATGATCGAGGTCGCCGAAAAAAGCCTGCTGTGGCTGCGTTTCACCGTGCAGGGCAGGCAGGTGCACGCGTCGATGCCCCACCTGGGGAAAAACGCCTTCCTCGCGGGCAGCGACCTGGTTGTCCGCCTCGGGAAGGGGCTCCCGGCGGCCTTCCCGGAGGGCGACCCGATCTTCGATCCGCCGTATTCGACCTTCTGTCCCACGAAGAAGGAGGCGAATGTCCCGAACGTCAACACGATCCCCGGCCTGGACGTTTTCTGCCTGGATTGCCGCATCCTTCCTTCCGTGGATGTGGAGAAGGTCCTCGCCGAAATCGACCGGACCTGCCGGGCCGTGGAGGCGGAGTACGGGGTGACGGTGGGCCGGGAAACCCTGCAGCGCAATTCCTCCGTCCCCACCTCCGGCGACTGCGCCCTGGCGCGGGGGCTGAAAAAGGCCGTGGAAAAGGTGTACGGCGTCCGGGCCGAAACCATGGGCATCGGCGGGGGGACCGTGGGGGCGTACCTGCGGAACGCGGGCTACGACACCGTCATCTGGAGCACCCTGGACGAGACGGCCCACATGCCCAACGAGTACTGCGTGACGGACAACATGATAAACGACGCGAAGGTGATGCTCGATCTGATGCTGGAAGGGGTCTAGAAGGGATATCTATTCCAGATCGCAGATGATGAGGACCCGGCCCTCGGAGATGATCCTGCCCGCGGACGGGCTCGCAAGGAAGCTTTCCGCGTCCTCCCGGGGGATCACGGGGTCGGTGGGGTACCTGCCGAAGAGTTTCGTCGCGATGATCCGGAACGGCTCCCCGCCGATCCTGTCCCGCCAGGGGCCCTCGTCGAAGGACGCCGTGTAGGCGGCGCCTCCCCACTTTTTCAGGAAATCCGGATTCCCCATCCCGGTCAGCATGACGGGTTCCATCCCGTCGTCGAAGATTTCCGGGAAAAGGCAGGGACGGAGGCGGGCGGGGGCGTCCTCGCCGTGGACCGGAAGCGGGCCCTTCGCGTAGATGACCAGGCCCGTGTACTCCTTCGTCGGCCGCCATCCCGGCTGGGGGGGCGTCTTTCGGGGCAGGAGGTGCCGGACGAACAGGGGGCCCAGGACTTCCCGCAGGGGGTAGGTGTAATCGACGACAACCTTCCGGAGGTCCCGGGAGTTGACGGGAAGCCCCTTGAGGCCCGCTTCCGCGGCCTGCAGGATATCCGCGCCCAGGGCCGGATCCTTTTCCGCCCGGTCCCCGACGGTGTGCCGGGAATCCACCAGCACCGGCCGCGAGGCCTCCGCGAAGATCGCCGGCAGTTCCCGGGCGATCCTCCTGTCCGCCGCAAGGTCCGCCGCCGGCAGGTTCGCCCCCGAACGGGGGACGGAGGATTCCACGGAGAGGATGAGATGAGCTTTTTCCCAGTCGGTCCGGGCCGTCCAGGCGGTCGGGCCCTCCTGCGCCGGCGCGGGGGAGGCGGCCGCGATCAGAAAAGCCGCGAAAATGGTCACAAAACAGGGTTTTCCGGTCATCATGAGGATCCCCTTCCTTGTCGGCCGCTTTTCACGGCACCTTTATAGTCTCCCCGGCCCGGAGGAGGCCGTTTTCGTCCCGGCCGTTTGCCCGCGCGAGCCGGGCGGCCGTTATCCCGAAGGAACGCGCGATGTTCCAGAGGCTGTCGCCGGGCTTCACGATGTATTCGTTCCAGTAGATCGGGGGGGCTTCGTCGGCCGCCCGCGGTTTTTTGACGAAGGGTCCGGTGTCCCTGATCACGGGGATGATGAGCTTCGCCCCGATCCGCAGGAAATCCGGGCGTAGCCCCGGGTTGTAGCGGGTGATCATCGCCAGGGGAATGCCGTAATGGGCCGCGATTTCGGAGAGGGTGTGGCCCGCCGCGACATGGTGGATGGCGAACTTCATCAGTTTTTCGTCGGACTTCGCGAGCGCTTCCTCAATCCGCTCCCGGTGTTCCGCCGGTACCTTCAGGTGGTAGCCCCTGTCCGCCGGGGGGGTGATGCCGTAATGCAGTTCGGCGTTGCCCGCTTTCAGGATCTCGTAGGGAACGCCGGCCGCCTTCGCCAGGAGCCGCAGGTCCGCGGTCCGGGTCAGCCGGATGCGCTCCCATACCACCGGCGGGCCCCAGGAAACCTCCCCGTCCCGGCGGCCTGAGGAGGAGGCGAACCGGGCCACGGCGATGAATTTGGGCACGTAGTCCCGGGTTTCCCGGGGCAGGAGGCCCGCCCGCGACAGCTCCCAGAAATCGCGGACGCCGGACTCGCGGACGGCGCGCTGGACCCTGCCCAGGCCGCAGTTGTAGGCCGCCAGCGCCAGAAGCCAGTCTCCGACCGCGGCGTGATTGTGCTCCAGCTTTTCCAGCGCCGCGACGGTGGATTTCCAGAAGTCCTTCCGCTCGTCGGCCCACTCGTCGATCCGCATCCGGGACCCGACGCTGTTTTGCATGAACTGCCACAGTCCCAGCGCTCCGGAGCGGGAGCGGGCATTGATCATGTACAGGGATTCGACCACGGGAAGGTAGAAAAGTTCCGGCGGGAGCCCCCGTTCCTGGATCCGTTCCCGGATGAAGTGGGCGTACGGCTCCGCCCTTTCCAGCGCGGCGATGACCCTTTCCGCTTCGGCCTTCGACCTCTCGAGCCGGCCGAGAAAGTGGTCCACCCTTTCCCGGGGGGCGGCGAAAGGCTGCGACAAAACCGCGGGGCCGCCGTGATTCTGGCGGGGGGCGGACACTGCCGCCCCGGTTTCCCCCGGCGCGTCCGCCGGAGCGGCGGGCAGGGCCCTGACGGCGCGGCGCCGCTCCTCCCCGGGAGACTCCGCGGCGCTCCACAGCAGGAGGGCCGCCGACAGGATGATTAGAGTTTTTCCCCGAAGTATATGCCGGCCCATTCCCATCGCCCGTTAATTTCCGGATCTCCCGGATATTTTATTTTGCGGAAATACAGATACCACGTGGGTACGCGGTAGGACCAGCCCCAGGTCTCCAGGTAGGCTTCCCGGGCGTTGGAGTCGGAATCCAGGTCCCGCGCGTAGCTCACCTTGGAGCCCCGCAGGAAGGACCCCAGGTCGAACATCACCTGGGTGTTCGCGTCCGAGTCGTCCTGCTCCCAGGACATGGCGAAAAAATTGACCCCCGCCCGCAGGCGGCTGAGGGCCCTCGCGTCCCGGGCGGCGATCGCTGATTTGATGGCCTTGACCAGGTCGTCCAGGTTTTCCCGGGTCCAGCTCTTGTTCGAGTTGTGAAA
>CAZGUL010000362.1:0-3364 GCA_964529055.1 uncultured Spirochaetaceae bacterium | reverse complement strand
TTTACTCCGGGTAAAAGCCCTAGAAGGAGACCTAGCAGGCTGCTGAAAAACCGTCTTTCCACGCTCATTTTTTTCCTGCTCAAAGAATAGATGCAAAAATACATTCGGTCAAGCCTTTTCCGATAAAAACTAGACCCCCGACCGGTCGCGGCGCATCATTTCCCCCAGGGTCTGGTTCGTCGTCGGAACATGCCCGGGCAGGGGCAGCAACCGCTCGTGGATGATGTCCAGGAACCACGCCTTGCCGGGGAAGAAATCCTCTTCCATTTCGTACGCCGGCGTGATCCAGTTCCGGGAACCCAGAACCGCGGGAGGCGCGTCGAGATGGTCGAAGGCGAGTTCGCCGACCCGGGAGGCAATGGTGTGCAGGAAGCTTCCCCTCTCGCAGGCGTCCGAGGCGAGAAGAATCCTGCCGGTCTTCTTGACGGACTCCAGGATCTTGTCGTAATTGAGGGGATTGATGAACCGGGCGTCGATGATCTCCGCTTCCACTCCGTATTTCGCCTTCAGTTCGTCGGCCGCCTCGAGGGCCCTGTACAGGGTCGCGCCGACGGTGAGGATCGTGATGTCCCTGCCAGCCCTGCGCACGACGGGTTCGCCCTCGGGGATCTCGTAGTATCCCCCGGGGACGCCGCTCTTTTCAAACAATTCACCCATGTCGTAGAGCCGCTGGCTTTCAAAGAAAACCACCGGGTCGGTGCCCCGGAGGGCCAGGTTCAGCATGCCTTTGGCGTCGTAGGGGGTTGCGGGGAACATGGCCTTAAGGCCCGGGATGTGGGCGACGATGCTCGACCAGTCCTGGGAATGCTGGGCGCCGTATTTGCTGCCCACGGAAACCCGCAGGACAAGAGGCATTTTCAGGATCCCCGCGCTCATGCTCTGCCACTTGGACATCTGGTTGAATATCTCGTCCCCCGCGCGGCCCATGAAGTCGCAGTACATGAGCTCCACCAGGGCCCTGCCGCCGGAAAGGGCGTACCCGACGCCGCTGCCGACGATGGCCCCCTCGGAAATCGGGGAGTTGAAAAGCCGGTGGTAGGGCAGGGACTCCGTAAGGCCCTGGTACACGGCGAAGGCGCCGCCCCAGTCCCGGTTTTCCTCGCCGTAGGCCACCATCGTCGGGTCCTCGTAGAAGCGGTGGATCACCGCCTCGAAGAGTGCGTCCCGGTAGGAAAAGGCCTTCATTTTGGGGACGGGTTTTCCCGCCTCGTCCAGGCCGTACCGGGCCTTTCCCTCGATCTTTTTGACCCGGGGATTCTCCGCCAGGGGAAGGAGGACTTCGGGTTTGCGGCCCGGCTCCAGGGTTTCCGCGGGCGTATTGGAAAACATGACCCGGCCTATGTACTCGGAGGCGACCCGTGGGGAGGTCTCAAGCGGTACCGCGAGCTTCACGGCGCCGGAGATTTTATTCACCACCTTCGCGGACATCTCGTCGGCTTCCGCGGACGAAATAACCTTGTTGGCGGTCAGGTAGTCCCGGAAGCTCCTCACGCAGTCCTCCCCCTCCCAGAGGGCGACCTCCTCGCGGGTCCGGTAGCTCGATGCGTCCGACGGGCTGTGGCCGGACAGGCGGTAGGTGATCGTGTCCAGGAGGACCGGTCCCCGGCCTTCCAGCAGAATTTTCTTCTTGCGCTCCACGGCGTCGGCGACGGCGAGGGGATTGTAGCCGTCCACCCGTTCGGCGTGCATGTTCTCCGGGTTGACCCCCGCGCCGACCCGGGCCAGTATTTCGTAGCCCATGGTTTCGCCGTAGGTCTGGCCGCCCATGCCGTAGAAGTTGTTGAAAAAGTTGAACATCACCGGCGGAGCGCCGCCGATTTCCTTCGGCCACAGCTTGCGGTACTGGTCCATGGCGGCGAACATCATTCCCTCCCAGACGGGGCCGCAGCCCATGGAGGCGTCGCCGATGTTGCCGATGACGATGCCCGGCTTCCGGTTGACCCGCTTGTACAGGGCCGATCCGACGCAGATGTCCCCGGAACCGCCGACGATGGCGTTGTTCGGCATGCTGCCGAATGGGATGAAGAAGGCGTGCATCGAGCCGCCCAGCCCCTTGTTGACCCCGTTTTCCCGGGCGAATATTTCGGCCAGGACCCCGTACAGGATGAAATTTTCCGCCAGGTCCCGGGCGTCGGCGTATTTTTCCTTTTCCACGACCCTCAGAAGGGCGCCGCCGAAGTAGTCCTTCATGACTTTTTCCAGGGCCGCGGGTTCGAGCTTCTCCACGGCGGAGAAGCACTTTGCCAGGATTTCACCGTGGCTCCGGTGGGAGCCGAACAGGAAGTCGTCGATTCCCAGGTGGACGCACTGGCCCACCGACGTGGATTCCTGGCCGATGGAGAGGTGGGCGGGGCCGGGATGGTTGTACTCGACGCCCCGGTAGGCGCCCTTGGTCTTGAATTCGTTCAGCATGCTCTCGAATTCCCGGACGATCATCATGTGGTACAGGATCCTTTTCAGGCCCTCTTTTCCGTAGGCCGCGATTTCCTTTTTCGGGTCCGGGACGTACCGGTTGACCGGTATGTCCTGTATCGTGAGAGTCCCCGGTTTCCTGACTTCCCGGGGGTCGATTATCTGTGTCTTCGGCATGTTTTCTCCTTGTCTCCGTTTATTCCGTTTATTCCATCGCGAACAGGGCTTCCCGCAGCACTTCCGACACCGTCGGATGGGGGAAGATCATTTCCCGTATGTCCCGGGTTCTGAGCTCGGCCTCGATCATCAGGGCGGCCCCGAAGATCATCTCGGAGCAGCCGGACCCCAGCAGGGTGACTCCCAGAACCACGTCGGTTTTCTTGTCCGCCACGATCTTGCAGACGCCGTTTTCCTTCGGGTGCTCGGCCAGGTAACGTCCGGAGAGCCGCATCGGCACCGTGACGGTCTTCACGTCCACACCCTTCGCGCGGGCCTCCGCCTCGGTGAGACCGCATCCCGCGGTTTCCGGGCTGGTGAACACCACCCAGGGAACGGCATGGCCCCGCCACCTGTCCTTCCTGCCCAGGATGTCGGCGACGGCGATCTCGCCCATTCTGCTCGCCGAGTGGGCCAGCAGGGACCTGCCGGTGACGTCGCCGACGGCGTAGACCCCGGGAAGGTTGGTCCGCATCCGGTCGTCGGTCCGGATCCCGTTTTTGTCCATGTCCAGGCCGGCCTCCCTGAAGCCCATGCCTTCCAGGTTGGGCCTGCGTCCGATGGACAGGAGAACGATGTCCGCGGGAACGGTGGTCTTCTTTCCGTCCCGGGAGAAGGTGACCCCCGCGTCGCCGATGTCCTCCACCTTCGCGCCGAGCTCGTAGGTGATTTACTGCGCCGCCATCAGGAGCAGGGCCGCGAACAGGGCGACGAAGGGATAGACGACGCCCACCCA
>CAZGUL010000361.1:0-3366 GCA_964529055.1 uncultured Spirochaetaceae bacterium | reverse complement strand
GCGCACAACCCGGGCTCGTCCTTCTACGTTCAGGATTTCTGGGACTTCGTCTGGTAAAAAACGCGGAAACACGCCGGCGCCGGCGGCCGCCGGCGGCCCTGCTCCGGAAGGGAACGAAAAGGCTTGACCACATGATACTTGTTTAGTATCTTTTCCGTTGTCAGGGAGGAACATCGTGAAAATAAACATCATCTTTCATTCATTGTACGGACACATGGCCAGGATGGCCGAGGCGGCTGCGGAAGGCGCCCGCAAGGTTCCCGGAGCGGAAGTCAGACTGCTGCGCGTCCCGGAGACCCTGTCCCCGGATATCATAGCCGCCATGGGGGCGACGGAAGCCCAGAAGGCCCTTTCCCGCTACCCCGTCGCGACGACGGACGATCTCGCCGGGGCCGACGCCGTGATTTTCGGCGTACCCACCCGGTTCGGCAACATGTGCGCCCAGATGCGCAGTTACCTCGACGCCACCGGCGGCCTGTGGGCAAGCGGCGCTCTGATAGGAAAAGTGGGGAGCGTCATGTCGAGTTCGGCGACCCAGCATGGCGGACAGGAGAGCACGATCCTTTCCACCCACATCACCCTTCTGCATCACGGGATGGTCGTGGTGGGACTTCCGTACTCCTTCGCGGGGCAGACGCGGATCGACGAAATCACGGGCGGATCGCCCTACGGGGCCTCCACGATCACCGGAGGCCAGGGCGAGCGGATGCCCAGCGAGAACGAACTGGAGGCCGCCCGGTTCCAGGGCAGGCACGTCGCGGAGATCACCGCGAAGCTCGCCGCCGGAAAATAAGGCCCCCGAAACAGTATTTTTTGGCGCCCTCCGGGATGGCTCCCGGAGGGCTTTTTTTTACCACATCCTTTTTTCTTCGTTCAGCGTGATGAGTTCCTGATACGGCAGGGTTTCGATGACGTCGCAGAGGATTTTCCAGTCTCCGTAACGGTAATGGCGGCGGTCATGGTAGATTTCCCGGAGAGTCTTGTAGTCGCATTTGGCCAGACCCTGCTTCACGAAATTGTCCGGCAGTAGCTCCAGCGCCTTGACCCTCTCCTCGTTCTCCAGATACAGGTTTATGTGTTCCAGGAGTTTTTCCGGCACCGGCCCCTCGAAATCGTCCCCGGTTATCTGCCGGCCTTCCTCGCTCAGGTCCTTCCGGACCCAGCGGATTTCCTTCATGAAGCCCGTTATCTGCTGCCAGAAATGGTTCGTCGCCGTGATGTCCAGCACCACGTCCAGAAGCCACATGAAAACCGGGCGCGAATCGCCCTTGACGATGCGTTCCTTCATGAAGGCGAAGTCCTCCGGCCCCAGGACTCCGTTGTCGATGGTGTCGAAACGGCGGCGGTATACTTTTTTCATTTCCCGGGACGCCATCAGAATGTTGTTGACGCTTCCCACCAGTTCGATCTTCATGGACGACTCCTCGCGAGGCAAAATGAATTGATCTGGACTTTTTTTCTCATCCCAATATAGCGCGGAGTTTACAGAATGCCCATCCGGGAAAGAAGAATCGCCGCGCCCGCGAGGGCCGCCGCCTCGGTCCGGAGTATCCGGTCTCCCATCCGGAGAAACGAGAAGTCCGCCGCGGCGAAGCGGTCCAGTTCCCCGGGGGTCCACCCCCTCTCGGGCCCGACGGCGAGGACGACCGTTTTCCCGCCTGTTTCGGCGCCGCCCGCGGGGATGTGTCCCCGGACGGGGTCGAGAACGAAGCGGAGGGAACCGGCGGGAAGGCTCTCCAGGCAGGCCCCCAGCCGGGGATAGAGCCGGACCTCCGGAAACAGGGTCGTGCCGGCCTGTTCCGCCCCTTCCCGCAGGCTCCCGCGAAACTCTCCGTTCCTCCAGAGACCGCTCTCCAGGTAGGATTTTTCCCCCAGTTCAGCCGTCACGAATCGCAGGGCCCGGGCGCCGAGGCTGGTCAGGTCCTTCAGGAGGCGCTTCGTGACAAGAGGGCGCGGGGCCCCGATCACGAGTTCCAGCGGCAGGAGCGGCGGCGGCTCCCCGCCGGGGGTGAACCGGAAATCGATCCCGTCGTCCGAGATCCCGGCGATCCTGATCCGTCCCGTCCGGCCGCCGACGACCCCCGCGGTGAACTCGTCGCCCGGCCGGGCGTGGAGAACCTTCCGGAGATGCCGGCTCCGGGGATCGCCTGGAGGGAGGGGCCGTTCGATCTCGTCTTCGTCGAAAAGAATGAGATTCATCAGGAATTGGCGGAAAGGAAAAAGCGGCTGATTTGGTCCAGGGGAGGTTTCGGGACTCCCAGAAGGTTCTGGATCAGGAGGCCGTAAATGGCGGCCAGGATGATTCCGGACAGGGCCGCGTTGTCCCTGCCCTGGGGCTGTATCCGGTCCAGCCCCTGACGGATCATGCTCCGCCATTTTTCGTACTCGTCGCAGAAACGCTTGCGCAGCGCGTCGTCGGTCAGGGCTTCGAGGATGAGATAGAGATGAATCTGCCCCCGGGACCGGGTTTTCAGGATCGTGTCGAAAACAATTTTCAGGATGTCCTCGGCTGGGGTTTCCTCGCGGCTTTTTTCGACCCACTCGATGATCTTGCGGGTCATGTGGTTCATGCTCTGCTCGGTTATGTCGAAGATGAGGTCCCCTTTTGAGGGATAATAATAGTACAGGGTGCCCTTGCTGATTTTCACCGCCGCGGCGATGTCGGCGAGGCTGATGTACGCCACGCCCTTTTCCTTCATGAGCCGCGTCGCGACGAGAAGAATGCGCTCGCGGTTGATCTTTGTGGTTTTCTTTTCCCGGCGCCCCATGGGGATGAGTATACGGTCCGCCGGAAAAGGTGTCAACACCGCTCAGGCGGCCGGCGGCCGAAAAATGCGAAATCCGGGCCTCCCTACCAGGAAATGACCAGCGTTCCCCGGGCGGCCACCACATCGACGGGAACCGCGTTTTCCCGGACCCCCGGGAGGGGCTCTCCGGTGCGGAGGAATGGCCGCGGCCGCCAGGACGCCTCGGCTGCCGCGCCGGCGGCCTGGGGAGGCCCCGAACGGGCCGTGCGGCCCCTCTGTCCCGCCGTGTACCGCCGGCTCCTGCCGAAACCGTCCGACAGGGAGACCGCCCCGTCCAGGACCTGCACGTTCACGCCGTCATAGGTGAAGGACGTACCCCGCACCGCCGCGGTGGACGCCGGGGAGCGCACCGAAAAGTTCACTGTCAGATCCGGTTCCGGCCGGATATCCACCCGGATTTTTCCCACCCTCAGCCGGAGATCCGTTTTCACCCCCGCTTTGACGCCGTCCTGCCGCCGGACCGCCTCCGCCAGAGTCAGACGGCTTAAAGGCTCGATCCGCACCTCGGCGTTGGCCACCCGGATCAGGACCCAGGAGTTGAAACCCGTGGCGATGACCG
>CAZGUL010000360.1:0-3378 GCA_964529055.1 uncultured Spirochaetaceae bacterium | reverse complement strand
GACATCCAGGGCGAGCCGGGTTTCGTCCCTGCTGTACCGGAGCTGGCGGGTGAGACTGAAACGATTGGCCGCGTACCGTTCCCGGGCTCTCAGGTTGCCCGGAGACGGGGTGCCGTAGAAAAGGTCGATGCTGTGGGGACCGTCCTTGATGCCGTGGCGGAGAACGTCGATGGTGCCCCTTTTGGAGACTTCCCCCTGCAGACGGGAGAGGAACCTGCGCCGTGCGGGTCCGTCGTGCGCCAGGTCGAGCGACTCGGCCGCGTCTTTTTGCGTATTCCGGAGAAAGAGCGAAAGCTGACGGAGATCGACGCAATACTCCCGGTCGTAATCCCCCGGGAAACCGCAGATCCAGCCGCCGCCGTAAGCGGGACTCTCGCGGGCCTCAACCTCCCCGTTTCTGCCCGGATCGCAGGGGGAACCGGTCATCGCCTCGCAGATAAGCCGTTCCAGACCGCGTTCGGAGGTGTCGGTTTTCATGCTCCCTCTCCGCCGACCAGCAGGTGCATCACGATGCGGATCAACAAGTCTTTCTCGGCAGGCCGGCTCTCGGCAATCATCAGCGTCAAGGCAACCAGAGTACCGTTGGAAATACGCGGGGCGCCCCCGTCGCCAAGAAGGATGCCGTTACGTTCCAGATACCACAAGAAAAGCGCCGCGGCTATCCGTTTGTTGCCGTCGGCGAAGGCGTGGTTCTTGACTATGAAGTATAACAGGTGGGCGGCCTTCTCCTCCAGGCCGGGATACAACTCCTCGCCGTCGAAGGTCTGCGCGATCGCGCCGAGCGCACCCTCCAGCCCCTTGTCCTTTTCGACGCCGAAAACCGTCGAGCCGCCGAAGCATTCACGCAGCCGGAAGATTATCCGCCGGGCATCCTCGGGGAGCAGCGTGTAGCGCGCCGGACCGCTGGAATTCGGCTTGTTCACGCGCCGATGGTCGTAGTCGTCCAGAAGACCGAGCGCGCGGCCATAGTCGCCGAGGACGGTCAGCAGCGCCTGTGCCTCGTCTCCGGCAAGATCGCGGCGCCCGGCCGTATCGGTGACGAGCCGCACGATCTGCCGGAGGTCCCGCAGCCGGGCCGCGTTTACCGTGTAGCCTTTGACGAGATGCTCGCGCAGCACCCGGGTAGCCCAGATACGGAACTGCGTGCCGCGCAGCGATTTGACGCGGTAGCCCACCGAGATGACGGCATCGAGGTTGAACAACCGGACCCGCCGTTTCACCCTCCGGTTCCCATCTGTTTGAACCACCGAGGATTCCTCGGTAGTTGCCGATTCTTCAAGTTCTCCTTCGCGGTAGATATTGCGCAGGTGAAGACCGATCGTATCCGTGTCCTTGTCAAAGAGCAGCGACATCTGCCGCTGGCTCAGCCACAGGCTCTCTCGTTCTAGACGGACATCGAGCTCGACGGCTCCGTCGGGGGACTGGTAGAGAACGACTTCACCGCGGGAGGCATCGAAGGTGGCGGTGGTCATAGTTTCATCCTGGATGCAGAAATATTCCGGGACAATTCTCCTGATCCATCAAACAACCAGCAAACAAAATCACAACACATATCTCTTTTCCTATTATGATCTTATGATTCCGCTTCTTCTTAAAATGATCGTGTTCTCCTTAATTTATCAAACATGTTTTTTCCGTTCATGACACGGGTTCCCCGGCAGTTGTTTCAACGGCCTCCTCATTGTAATCATCGTCGGCATCTTTGGCCTCTTCCTCCGCCGCCTCATCGGTATCGTCGATCGTTTCGGAACCGCCGCTTTCGTCCGGAAGCCTCTCTGCCGCCTCCCGCACGTCGAGCTTGCCGGTAACCACGTCGGCGATCAGACGGGTGCGGTATTCATTGAGAAGAGCAATCTCGGAGCGAGCGACCTCCGCCATACGTTCGAAATCCGCTAATACTGCATCAAGGAAGGCAACAATAGCGTTTTGCTCACAGAGTGGCGGAAAAGGGAAGCGATGCGCTCTCAGCTTATCACCAGTGAGATGCGGGATCGTACTCACATGGCCATCGTTGAATGCATCGGTCTTGGCAGCCGACAAAAGGGCGTAATACATGAAGCTTGGAGTATCTCGACCAGCGTTCCGTGGTCGAAGCCTATGCAGGGCTTTCTGAAAACCGCACACCGCGATTGCACCAGTCCAAATCGCACACCTGCCGACCTCGCCGCCCTCGCAAACGAGCATATCTCCCATCTGCACGGTATACCGGTCATACTCAGATTCGGGAATGTCCATTTCGGGCAAGCCGCTAACGTTAATGCTATCCCACTGCACATCGGTATTCCGCAGATACGGGAGCGAATGACTTCCTGTGATTCGCTTGCCATCAAGCATCTTGCCAAGCACCTGCGAATACCTATGGCGCAACGAAACCACCTCCCAATGCTCCGGCACATCCCCCAGCCACGGGACGCCGGAGGGTTTATATTTAACCGGTTTATCCCATTTCGCGTGCGTGTTTCCCTCTTCTTCTCCGCGCCTTTGCGTCTTTGCGTAATCTTCTTTCCCTACCAGCCCGTACAGCCCCCGGGTAACCGCCCGGTGGATGATTGCCTGCTTCTGTTCCTCCAGAAGCTTGATCAGCTTCCCCTTGGCCCGGATGTAGCGCCGGATTCTCCGGTCCATGTAGTCCAGATAGCGGACGATGGCGGCTTGTTCGGGGAGGGGGGGGAGAGGAAATAGCTCTGCCTTCAGCTTCTCCATAGGAATCCGCATACGGTGGGCCAGGATACCGTTTCCAATTCGCACCAAGCTTTGCTGAAAGGATTTGTGCTGGAAAACCAACTCCAGGTAGCGAGGCAGGTTTTCCGATTTCCTTCTCTTCAATACGTAATAGACGGGACTGAGGCAACCGGTGTAACGGGAGCGCCCCACAGATCCGATAATCACGTTCATGCAGTTCACCACCAGGTCATCTGGGCGAACTATTTTGTATCGACCGATGTCTTCGGACTTTTTATTTCCGATTTGTCCCTTCTCCGAATACAGAATTACACCGATATCCTTAAGAACTGAAAGTACCTCTGTTATCTCGTACTTCTCGTTCGTTTCACCACGTTCACAGAATACCGCCCCTATCCTCTTGACCTCCCAATGCTCCGGCACATCCCCCAGCCACGGGACTCCGGAGGGCTTCATCTTCGGATACGGTTTCAAGTCGGATGTCATTCCTCGGTTTCCTCTGCGACAAGCATCCAGACTTTTTTGAGGGGAAGCTCCGCCTGGATTTCCGCCGGCAGGCGGTCGTAGGTCCGGTAAACCGCTTCGACCAAGTCCCCGCTGTCCCACAGGCGGATAGTGAAGTGTCCCTGCTTCGCCTCGGACATCACGACCTTGTTGAAGCCTCCCCAACAGACGAGGAGCCCCTGCTCCGCCTTG
>CAZGUL010000359.1:3186-3419 GCA_964529055.1 uncultured Spirochaetaceae bacterium | reverse complement strand
AGGAATCGCCGGAGGAAATGCTGCAGTAGAAAAATTTATCGAATCGTTTGCCCGGCGACCTGTTTTGCTTTATATTCAGTCCTATGAATATACCGAAGTATCCGGAATTCGCGCCGGTGAACCTGGACATGCGGGCCGACCTGCATCCCCGCCTTTCCATGCTGAAGGACGGCATTTCCGAGTTCACTTTCGCGGGAATTTATCTGTTTCGAAATACCTATAACTACAAGGTG
>CAZGUL010000359.1:2373-3176 GCA_964529055.1 uncultured Spirochaetaceae bacterium | reverse complement strand
AACGACACCACGGTCATCTCCGGTGAAAAGGAGGGCAGAAAATTCTTCATGCTGCCCTGCGGTCTTCCCGACGCGGACCTGGTGAACGATCTGTTTTCCCGCCATGATTACCTGAAAAACCTGTCCGAGGGCGACACCGAAGCGGGAAGGATCCTCCTGGAACAGAACGGCTACATGGCTGAGGAGGACCGGAACAACTTCGATTACCTCTACCTCCGGGAAGACCTGGCGACTCTTCCGGGAAAGCAGTACCACAAGAAACGGAACCTGGTGAACGCCTTCCTGAACAACTATGAGTTCGAAGAACGGCCCATGAGGAAGGGCTCCGTCAAGGACGCCTTCCATGTTCTGGACGCCTGGAGGGAGGCGAAGGGGGAGACGGGGGACTATGCCGCCTCCCGGGAAGCCCTGGAACTTATGGAACTTCTGAATCTGAAGGGAAATCTGTACTATGTGAACGGCCGGCCCGCCGCGTACACCCTGGGCGAGGCCCTGGCCCGGGGACGGAGCTTCGCGATCCACTTCGAGAAGGCCGTCGATTCGTACAAGGGCATATATCAGTTCGTCAACCAGTCCTTCGCGGCCGCGCTCCCGAAGTATTACGTCTACATAAACCGGGAGCAGGACCTGGGCGATCCGGGTCTCCGGCAGGCGAAGATGACGTACAGGCCCTGCGGCTTCGTCAAGAAGTACCAGGTGCGAAAGACCGCGTAACGGCTCTTGCACAAAATCCCGAATCTCGATAGACTACATTTCGGTACTGGTTGATGCATCTAACCTACATAAACGTAGGAAAATGCTGC
>CAZGUL010000359.1:0-2363 GCA_964529055.1 uncultured Spirochaetaceae bacterium | reverse complement strand
CGCCGCCGGCCCGGATTCCCCTGCGTAATCCGTGGTTTTATATGCATTTGCCGAATCTTGTCAGTTCTGGCATGGTAAATGCTATATAATACCCATTCATGCTGAAAGGATAGGAGAATATCATGTCAAGAGCGCCGATCGATTTCGTAGCGACTCCGCTTCCCGAGATTTACGGATCCAACTGCTTCAACGATTCGGTCATGCGGGAAAAGCTGCCGAAAGGCATTTATAGAGAAGTCAAAAAGGTCCAGAAAGGCGAAGCGGAACTGTCCATCGAGGTTGCCGAGGTGGTTGCCAGCGTGATGCGCGACTGGGCCATCGAGAGGGGGGCCACCCATTTCACCCACTGGTTTCATCCTCTCACCGGACTCACGGCCGAAAAACACGACTCATTCATCGCGCCGACCCCTGACGGCCACGTCATCATGGATTTCTCCGGCAAGGAACTGACCCAGGGAGAGCCGGACGCTTCTTCCTTCCCGTCCGGCGGACTTCGGGCGACTTTCGAGGCCCGGGGCTACACGGCCTGGGACGTCAGCTCCCCCGCGTTTCTTAAGGAAGACAATACCGGCGTCACCCTGTACATTCCCACCGCCTTCGTGTCCTACAACGGCGAGGCATTGGATAAAAAAGTTCCGCTGCTCCGGTCGATGGAAGCCCTCAACAGGCAGGCCCTGCGGGTGCTGAAAGCGCTGGGGAACACCACCTCCACACGGGTCATAACCACCCTGGGACCTGAGCAGGAGTATTTCCTCGTGGAGAAGGGTCTGCACGACCGCCGGCTGGACCTGCTCCTGACCGGCCGGACCCTGTTCGGCGCGAAGCCCCCGAAAGGGCAGGAGATGGAGGACCACTACTTCGGAAACATCAAGGACCGGGTGTCGGACTTCATGAGGGAACTCAATTTTGAACTGTGGAAACTCGGGATTTCATCCAAAACCCAGCACAACGAGGTCGCGCCGAACCAGTTCGAACTTGCGACAATCTTCACGACGTCGAACGTCGCCTGCGACTGGAACCAGATGGTCATGGAAACCCTGAAAAGGGTGGCCGCCCGCCACGGTCTCGCGGCGCTTCTGCACGAAAAACCTTTCGCGCGGGTTAACGGATCGGGAAAGCATAACAACTGGTCCATGAGCACCGACGACGGAATCAACCTGCTGGAACCCGGCACGAGTCCCCAGGACAACGCCCAGTTCATGCTGTTTCTCAGCGCCGTCATCAAGGCCGTCGACATGTATGCACCGGTGATACGGATGTCCGCCGCGAACACCGGAAACGACCACCGCCTGGGCGCCAACGAGGCCCCTCCGGCGATCGTATCTGTATTCCTCGGCGACACGCTGACGGACATCCTGGACAAGCTGTCGAAGGGGGAAGCCGTAAAGACGAACGGAAATACCCGGCTCGAAATCGGGGTCACCTGCCTTCCGAAGCTGCCGAAGGACCTGACCGACCGGAACAGGACGAGCCCCTTCGCCTTCACCGGAAACAAGTTCGAGTTCCGGATGGTCCCATCATCCGAATCCGTCGCCGGACCCAATGTGGCGGTGAACACCGCCGTCGCCGAGGTTCTTTCGGGCTTCGCGGACATTCTGGAAAAAGCCGGAGATATTCCCGGGGCGATCAAGAAAATCATCGTCGATACCTACAAGTCCCACGGCAGGATCATCTTCAACGGCAACAACTATTCGGAGGACTGGGTCAGGGAAGCCGAACGACGGGGGCTCCCGAACATCACCTCCACCGTGGAAGCGATCCCGGAAATCGCGAAACCCTACTCGGTGGAACTCTTCACAAAACACAAGGTCTTCATGCCGCAGGAGCTCGAGTCCCGCAAGGTGATCTACCTGGAAAAATACATCAAGCAGATCGCCATAGAAGCGAAAACGATGGTCAGCATGTCGAACCGGGAAATCTTTCCGGCGGTTCTCGCGTACGCCGGCGAAGTGGCCGGGGGGCTCGGAGCCGTAAAGGCAGTATCCTCCGCCATCGACATCGGGATTGAGGAATCCTTTCTGCGGGAGATCATGGACAATCTGAAGTCCCTGAAGGAGAAGACGAAGGAACTGGAGCACCTCATTTCCGAAGGGGAGGAGCTGCACGGCGAGGACATCCTGATCCACGCCCGGTTTTACCGGGGACGGATATTCCCCAAGATGGAGGAAGTGAGGTTCTACGCCGACAAGCTCGAAACCCTGGTGGGCAAAGACAGGTGGCCCTTCCCGACTTACGAGGACCTCCTTTTCCGCCTGTAATCCGGCAATAATTCTATCCGTACAGACACCCCCCCCTGCCGGGGGCGGGTTTTTTTCTCTTCCCGGGGACGGAGGAACCCCATTGATTTAAAATTTTCTGACCTC
>CAZGUL010000358.1:0-3427 GCA_964529055.1 uncultured Spirochaetaceae bacterium | reverse complement strand
GCGGAGCCGGAACATCCGGCGCCTCTACGATCCCGCCACGGACTCGTGGAAGACTGCCGACGTTTTCTTTCCCGAGGCCCCCGTGACGGCGAACTCCCGGTACCGGATCTACCTGGAGGACCTCCCGTCCGGCGCTCTGCGCAACATCCCCATGGTCCGGGGGGCGAGAGACCCCGGCACCCGGCCGCTCTTCCCCGTTCCGATGAAGGCCTACGAACCGCTCCCGGACGCGGATGAAAAGATCGACTTCGGGAATTTCGCCCACGGCTCCCGGGTCCGGGGCCGCCAGATCGCCCTGACCTTCGATCTCGTCGATTCCGCCGAGGGACTCTCCACGGTTCTGGCGGTGCTCGCGGACTATCGAATCCGGGCCACCTTTTTCGCCGGCGGAGACTTCATCAGAAACAATCCCGGGGCCGTACGGGAAGTTGCGGCTTCCGGCCACGAGGTGGGCTCGCTCTTCTACACCCACTTCAACATGACCGACCCCCGGTACGGGGTGACCCCGGATTTCATCAAGCAGGGCCTGGCGCGGAACGAGGACGAGTACTTCGCCGCCACCGGAAGGGAGCTTTCGCTCCTTTGGCACGCGCCGTATTACGTGGTCCGCAGCGACATCATCCGCGCCGCGGCGGACATGGGGTACGCGCACATCGGCCGGGACGTGGACAGCCTGGACTGGGTCTCAGGGCGCGATGATTACGGAACGTCCCGGCTCTACCGTCCCGCCGCCGAACTGGTGGAAAGAATCATGGAGAAGAAAAAACCCGGCTCCATCGTATCGCTGCGGGTCGGCAGGCCGGAGGACTCCGGAAACGCCGGAAGGCGGGGGGACTACATGTTCCGGAAACTGGACCTTCTGGTGAACCTGCTGGTTTCCCGGGGGTACCGGATCGTTCCGGTGTCGGTCCTGAAAGACAATGCCAAATAAGGCGCCCGCACGGTGGAAATGCAGGGAAAAATCGGATATATTACCAGGGAGGATAGAGCATTGGCACATTACACGAATCCCTTGAACGCATACAGAGAAACCACGGTCAGGACCGCCGGCCAGGGCAAGCTCATCGTTATGCTGTACGACGAGGCCCTGAAGCAGATCGACACCTGCCTCGCGCACATGGAAGACAGGTCCAAACACCTGGATTCCGTCCACAACAGCATCGTCAAGGCCCAGGACGTCATCACCGAGCTCACGGTCTCCCTCGACTTCGACCGGGGCGGCGAAATAGCGAGAAATCTCTTCAATCTCTACATGTTCTTCAACAGGCAGCTCATGGAGGGCAACGTCCGGAAGGACGTGAAACCCATCCGGGAAGTCAGGACCTTTCTCGCCCAGCTCCGCGAGGCATGGGTCCGCATCGCCCACACGCAGGTGGAAGAGGCCCCCGTCAATCCGGGTGTCAACATAGCGGGGTAAGCCGTGACCTTCGAAAATCTGGCCGCGACCCTGGAGGAGCGGCTTTTGTTTTATGCCGGCGTAGCTGACCTGCTCGGGGAGGCCGCCGTATCCGGGGACGAGGAGAAGCTGCTCGGCTACTCAGGCCTGGAGCGGGAAACCGGCGACCGGATAACCGCGCTTGCCCGCTGCTTCCACGCCCGGAAAAACGAAGCCCCGGACCCCCGGACCGCGGAGCTCCGGATCGAAGCCGCCGCGTCCCGGGCGGAGGCAGCCTCCCGGGGGGCCCGCAGCCGTCTCGGCGCGCACAAGGAGGACATCCTCCGCCGCATCCGGGACACCCGGAAGATGCAGAAGACGCCGTATTTCACCTCTTCAACCCCCGCGCCGGGTCTCGTCGATCTGCGGGCCTGACGGCGTCCGACTGTGGTCACTCGCCAAGCTGTTCCGAAAGCCGGATAAAACGTTCCAGAATGCCGCTTTTGCCGTCCATCCGGACGGTCCTCTCCCGGATGCGGACCGGGTGGAAGTCGACGTACCGGACGGCTCCCCGGAAAATCCCCGCCGACAGGATCAGGGACTCCTCGCCGTACCGGGTTTCGTCCATCCCGGGAAAAATGAAATTCCCCAGCGAATAGACGATGAGCCCGCTTCCGCGGGCCTCGATCCCCTGCAGGACGTGGGGATGGGAGCCCAGCACCAGGTCCGCCCCGGCGTCGATGAAACTCCGGTAGAGCCTCTTCTGCGAAACGGACGGCTCGCTGCGCCATTCCTCCCCGCCGTGGACCATGACGATGTCGAAGGTGTCCCGGGAAAAATGCTCCCTCATCGCCCCGAGGGCCGTTTCGTCCGCCCAGAGGATGCCCGGCCTGTCCCTTCCCGCCGCGGCGGCCGTTCGCCCGTCGAAGCCTGACGCCTCCCGGGGGTAGGCCCCCGCCGATAGGATCCGGACCCGCAGGCCCCCGGGGGTCCCCCGCCACGGAAGCGCCGCCTCCGCCAGGTTCCGTCCCAGACCCGAGAATCCGATGCCGGAGGCCTTCAAAGCGTCCAGCGTGTCCAGGAGACCCGCCTCACCGTAGTCGTAGATGTGGTTGTTCGTCGGGGCCAGGTAGCCGAAACCCGCGGCCGCCAGGGGACGGAGGATTTCCGGAGGAAAGCGGAAATTGTAGGTTTTCGGCGTTTTCGCCGTCCTCCGGGTCAGGGCCCCTTCGATGTTACCCAGGGCGATGTCCGCTCCTCGGAGAATCGGCAGGGTGTCGCCGAAAACCCGTTCCACGCCCTCGGGCCCCCCGAGAAGAAGAGCGTCCACTCCCCGGGCAGCCATGATGTCCCCCACGGCGGCGATCCGGACGATTTTTTCCTCCGGGGGTTCCGGGAGTCCTTCCATCCACGATCGCACCTCCGCAAGGCGCTTCGCGGCCCTTTTTCCGGCCCCGCCTCCGTCCCCCGCGCCGCCGCCGTCCGCCCCCGGGGTGGTCGAGAGCCGCAGGACCGTTTCCTCCAGGAACGGATACCCGGGGTCGCCGGGATACAGCCCGCCCGCGGCCAGAGCCTTTTCCGGCGGCAGAATGTCTTCCAGGTACTTCAGCTTCCCGGTGAACGCGCCGGGGTCAACGCTCCGCCGGGGATCGAGCAGCGGCACCGCGGGCGCCAGGTACCGGCGCTCCAGGACCTTTTCCGCCGCCGGAAAACCCCCTCCGGAAGAGGGCTCGGTTTTCCCACCCCGGCGGAGGAAAAGCTCCAGAATCAGGCCGCCTCCGTCCCCGGAACCTCCGTCCCCCGCGCCGACAGCCCCCGGCTCCGTCCCGGCGAGAAATTCCGGTACCCCGGCGCCGGAAACCAGGGCGGGCCACTTTTCCTCGAGGCCCTCCGCGACGCGGACCTCCACGCCGGAGGCCGCCCCGCAGCCGTGGAGGAGAAAAACGCCACCGAAAAGAAGTACGACGAGGGGCAGGGTCGATGATTTCATACGGCCCGTATCCTGCACGGAACGGGGATTTTTTTCAAGGACGGGGTGTGGCGCACCCGCGA
>CAZGUL010000357.1:0-3458 GCA_964529055.1 uncultured Spirochaetaceae bacterium | reverse complement strand
CCATCCGGGAATCGATGAAGTCCGGAAACGGCCTCGCGAAGGCGGTGGAGGCGGCGTCCCGGGCGGGGGGCCGCGGCGGAGACGGCTCCTCCGGGGAGATTCCGGCGTGGATCGAGCGGGCTGCCGCCTTCCCGCGGCTCGACGTCCGGGCAGACGCGGCGGACCCGTTCGGGAAGATCTCGAAATTCGCGGAGGGGACGGAGGCCGGGTCCGGATTCATCCTGATCCAGAGTTTCGAGCCCGTCCCCCTTGTCCGCTACCTGGGCGGAAGGGGCTTCGACAGCCATGCCCACCGGAAGAACTCCGGCGAATACTGGATATACTTCATCAAAAAATAGAAGGAACGAAAAATGAGCGACGATCGGGAACTGAAAGAATCATTGAAGGACCTCCTCCGGACCATGAAGGGGGAGACGGACCCGGAATCCCTGGAAAAAACCCGGCGGGACTTCAAGGGGCTCCTGTCCCGGGCGACTCCCCTGGCGATAGCCCAGGCGGAGCAGGAGCTCGTCGGCGAGGGCTTCACGCAGAACGACCTGGTGAGCGCCTGCGACGTACACCTGGAGCTTTTCCGCGACTCTTTCGCCGAATCGGAAATCCAGGTGCCGGCGGACCATCCCGTCGCGCGGTTCCAGAAGGACCACCGGATCATTCTGGCCCTGATGGAGGACCTCCGGAACACCCTGAAGGCCGCCCGGGCCGCGGGAAGCCGCGAAGCGGCGGGGACGGAGCTCGAAAAAGCGGGAATGCTCATAGAAAAGCTCCTGGATGCCGAAAACCATAACGTGCGGCAGGAAAACACCCTTTTTCCGCTGCTGGAGCGGCACGGCCTGGAGCAGCCGCCGGCGATCATGTGGATGGAGCACACGGAGATGAAGGAGGACAAGAAGCGGGTCCGCCTGCTTCTCTCCAAGGCCGGCGAAACGGACTTCGGGACCCTGATGGACCTTCTGGACGGGGTGTCCCTGCGTCTTCTGGAAAAGTTCGCGGCCCACACGCTGAAGGAGAAAAACATTCTGTACGCCGCCGCCCTGGACGTGCTGTCCGAGGACGAGTGGAAGGACATCCGCGAGGAATGCGACAATCTCGGCTATTTCGCCGAGTCATGATACG
This sequence comes from uncultured Spirochaetaceae bacterium, assembly GCA_964529055.1. Taxonomy (GTDB): domain Bacteria; phylum Spirochaetota; class Spirochaetia; order DTKZ01; family DTKZ01; genus JAKQWJ01. The sequence goes on along the minus strand of CAZGUL010000357.1, from coordinate 2,345 downwards.
GCAAGGAGAAGAGAATGAATCTGAAGGAGCTTCCCGTGGAAACCATCGAGGCGATCCTGGATGCCATCGACATCGACATTTCGTTCGTCGACGCCGAGGACAGGGTCAAATTTTTCAACAACCCCCGGTCCGGCCGGGTTTTCCCACGGACGAAGATGGACCTGGGGCGGAAGGTGCAGAACTGTCATCCGCCGCAGAGCCTGGACAAGGTCAACGCGATCCTGAAAGGCTTCCGGGACGGTTCGATGAAGGAAGCCCCGTTCTGGATCGCCATGAAGGGAAAATTCATCAAGATCGACTATTTCCCGGTCCGGAGCGGGGACGGCGCGTACCTCGGCACCGTCGAGGTCGTGCAGAACGCGACGGGGCTCCGCTCCCTGCAGGGGGAAAAGCGCCTTCTGTAGAGGCGAGGCCGGCGGGGACTCGCCGGAAAGCGGAAATTTTAGTATAATTCCCCTGACTCTTCCATGATCTCCGAGGCGAGATAAAATAGGTTCAGGAGCGATTCCCCATGGCAAAGAAAAACGGAAAAAAAGACGACAAGGGCTGCTGGGAGAAGGGCAACTGCGACGAGCCGGACAACTTCGGCCCGCTGTTCAGGATGCCCAACAAGGGGCAGTTCAAATTCTCGATGTGGTACTTCGTCGTCGCCCTGCTGGTGATGATGATATTCAACAGCCTGTACCAGCCCCTGCCCGACTCGCTGATAGGTTTCAGCGACTTCAAAAAGAAAATCGAGTCCGGCGAGATCCGCCAGGTGCAGATCGGGGAGAATTATTACCACGGCTATACCGACGAGGCGGACGGCAGGAAGAAAACCTACCGCACCGTGCCGGTGAACGATCCGAGTTTCGTCGCGCTGATGGACGAGAAGGCCGTCACGTACCACCGGGTTTCCGAAAAGCCGAACGCCTTCGTCAATTTTCTTCTCACCTGGGCGTTCCCGCTGCTGATGCTGTTCTTCATCTGGCGCGTCGTTTTCCAGCGCATGGGCAACATGGGGCAGAACGTGCTGAGCCTGGGAAAGAACCGGGCCGCCATTATCGCTGAGGGCAACACGGGGGTGCAGTTTACCGACGTCGCCGGCGCCGACGAGGCGAAGGAAGAGCTCGTGGAGGTCGTCGATTTTCTGAAGAACCCGCAGAAGTACACCTCCATCGGCGGCAAGATCCCGAAAGGTGTCCTTCTGGTGGGCGCTCCGGGCACGGGTAAAACGCTGCTGGCGAAGGCCGTTGCCGGTGAGGCGGGCGTTCCCTTTTTCCGGATCAGCGGCTCCGAGTTCGTCGAGATGTTCGTCGGCGTCGGGGCGGCGCGGGTCCGGGACCTTTTCAAGCAGGCCCGCGAAAAGGCGCCCTGCATCATCTTCATCGACGAGCTGGACGCCATCGGCAAAAGCCGCTTCAACGTCATGGGCGGCAACGACGAGCGGGAACAGACCCTGAACCAGCTCCTTGTCGAGATGGACGGTTTCGACTCCCGCACGGGGGTCATCATCCTCGCGGCCACGAACAGGCCCGAAGTGCTGGACGCCGCCCTTCTCCGGGCGGGGAGGTTCGACCGGCAGGTCCTGGTGGACAGGCCCGACCTGGCCGGCCGCGAAGCGATTCTGAAAATCCATTCCCGCGGCGTCAAGCTCGGGAAGAGCGTGGACCTTCACACCGTCGCCCGGGACACCCCCGGATTCGTCGGCGCGGACCTGGCCAACCTGGTCAACGAGGCGGCGATTCTCGCGGTCCGCGGCGGCCGGAAAGAGGTGGAGCAGGGGGACTTCAACGAGGCCATCGAGAAGGTCATCGCGGGCCTGCAGAAGAAGAACCGGCTCATCAGCCCGGACCAGAAGAAGATCGTCGCCTACCACGAAACCGGCCACGCCCTCGTAGCGGCCTTCACTCCCGGCGCGGACCCGGTGCGCAAGATCACCATCGTGCCGCGGGGCTTCGGCGCCCTTGGTTACACCCTCCAGATCCCGACGGAGGAGAAGTACCTGATGACCGAGGATGAACTGTACGGCAAGATCGACACCCTGCTGGGGGGCCGGGCGGCGGAGGAACTCGTGTTCGGCCGGATTTCCACCGGCGCCGCCAACGACCTGGTGAAGGTCAGCGACATCGCGAAGCGGATGGTGACGGAATACGGCATGAGCAGGAAGTTCCGCAACGTCGCCCTTAACCACCGCCAGCCCGGCATCATGGGCGCCTCGGCGGAACCCCAGGGGGGGTACAAGGACTACTCGGAATCCACCCACAGCCAGATCGACCAGGAAATATCGGAGATCGTCGCGTCCCGGTACAGGAAGGTCACCGAGCTTCTCGCCGAGAAGAAGGAACTTCTGGAAAAGGTCACCG
>CAZGUL010000356.1:0-3466 GCA_964529055.1 uncultured Spirochaetaceae bacterium | reverse complement strand
GGGGGTGCCGCCATCACCGGCCAAGGGGCCGGAGGTTTTCCGCACTTCCTCCATCTTCCGAAGGGCGACCGACGTGTCATTGAAGGCCGCGAAGACGACCGGGGAAACGTCGAAAATCTCCTCGATCTCGATGATTTCCCGGCGCGTGACCTTGGGGTCCGAAAAGTCCCACTGATCGACGGCGACCGTGAATCCGTAGGACGATTCCTTGATGTCCCCGCGGTCGATGCTCGTCATCAGATCCCGGGCCGTCTGCGTATCCGGGGGCGTGATCTCGTAATAGAGACCGGTTTCGTCTTCCCGGAGCACGAGGGTTCCCGCGCTCTGCCGCCCCAGGGGAAGGGTGTCGGTGTCGTGATTGAAAAGTGCCCGGGCGTCTGACTTCTGGATCGCTTTCCGGAACGCTCCGGCCCTCACGGTCTCGATGAACCCCATGTCTTCGGAGTCCTTCCCGAAGACGGCGGCATATCCGACGATTTTACGCAGTCCGCCGTTTTCATCGGTTATCGCCCGGACTTCAGCGGCTTTTCTCTTCTCTTTTCTTCCGTTCATCGTCTTTCCCCTGGTCTTTCCGGTCCGTTCTCGTCTCGTGAGGCGCTTTGACGGCCCGTTCGTACTGCTTTTTCATGGTTTCAGCCTCCCAACAGCGCCCCGATATGCTGCAAATAGGCGTCTCCGATGGCCCGGACCTGCTCTGCGGCCGCTGTCGCGGCGTCCCGCTCCTGAAATTCTCCCTCCCCGGGGGCCAGTTTTCGGCCCGATTCGGCGAATTCCGATGCAAAATCACGGCAGAAAACGCTACAAAAACGCTCCGTTTCGGCCCGAAAATCCTGATCTTTGAGCCCCCGGAGGTCGGTTTCCATGGCAAAAAGGGCCTCGGCAAAGCTCAAAAAGGCCGGAAGGGCCTGCTTTTGAACGTATTCCGGGAAATCCCGGTAGAATTCATCAAAGTCGTTGCCGTTCTTCCTGATGGCTGTGATCCGCTGGGCCTCTTTGCGGGTGCAACGGCCCAGGGCGGAGGCGAAGAGACGGGAATATGCCTTTTCGAGGCGCTGGCGGTAGGTTGAGCGGTTGTCGGGGTTCTGGCCGCCGTCCTGGGCCTTCCCCGCGTCCTCCAGGGGCACCATGTTCAAGGGCACGAACCGCTTGTCGCCTTCCGGGCCGATGGGGTTCCAGTTTTCGAGTTCTGCTATCTGATTCGGGGTGATGCCCCCGATCCCGAACAGCTTTGTATAGAATTCGGCCCTTGCGGCGGAGTTGCCGCGAAGGAGGCCTTCGATGCTGTGCTCAAAAAAGTATTCGTTCTGCTCCTCGGGCGTGAGGAGGTTCATGTTGTAGGACTGCTCCAAGCGCACAAGCCACGCCCGCAGGGTCTTCACGACATAGTCGGCATTGAACTCCTCCGCGCTCGCGTAGGTGCTGGCCTTGTCGTATTCCCCGTACATCTGGGGCGGGAGCCTGTAGATCCGGCTACCGATCTCGATGTTCTGGAATTTCCTGGTCTCCAGAAACTGCGCCTCGTCATTCGGGATTCCGAGCTTTTCAACCTTTTCGGCCTCCTCCAAAAGAAGAACGCGGTGAACGTTTCCGAGCCCGCCATAGCTCTCTTCGATGGCCTCGCGCCTCGTCTTCGGGTCTTTCATCTGCCCCTTGACGCTGATCACGAACGAGGGCCGGATCCCGTTCTGGAAATACGTGGACCCGAACTCCTCCAGGGTCAGCCCGAGGCCGATTGCTTGCCTGGCCGCGGCGATTGGGGAGTAGCCGATAAGGCCGTTGAAGCTCAGTCCCGGGGTATGCAGGACCTTGGCCTTCGGGAGCGTTACGTCCTCCAGTCCGGTTCCCGCCATGCTGATTTTGTAAACGATCTGCCGGCGGTCATCGCGCTTGACGGTTACCCGGTTCGGCGTGATTGGATATAGGGCCTCGATGATGTTGCGCCCGATATGGCCCCGGCCGTAGACCTTTTCGGCATACCAATTGCCCCAGGCCAGAAGGTGAGACGCCCCGGTCTCCCGGAATGACATGGCGTTCATTTCAGGGTTTGGCTGTGTGTGCAAGAGGCGATACAGCGGGTGCTTGACGGCCCGCTCCTTGCCACCGTTCGGAAGTCGGCGGTACAGGTGCAGGGGAAGGCTGGCGGTATCCTCGGCAATGATCTTGATGCAGCACCAGACAACGGACAACTGCATTGCGGACAGTTCCGAAACCGAGGCCCCGGACTTTGTCTTGATGCCCGATCCGCCATAGAAGAAGCCGCCGGGCTGATACCACTTGTCAGCAAGTGCCGTCGTCGCCATGCGTTTCTCCACTGCCGAAAGAATGCCCATTACGTCGGCCTCCGGACGAACAGCCCGAGAATCCAGATGAAGACCCCGAAGGCCGTCAGAATCGCCCCAGGGACCGCGAATCCGAGCCACGGCGCATAGAGCCACAGGCCATAGCCCAGGAGCACGAGTCCCCCGAAGAGCAAAAAATCCCTGATGTCCAGGGCGGATTTCAGCCAGGACAGCAGGGAGCGGGCCGATTCTTTGATTTTGTCAATAATCTTCACCGCATACCGTTCTCATGAGAAGAACTACGTGAAATCGGTTGAAACTTGCGTGGAGATTATGACAGATAAAAAAGTTTAATTTCTACGGACAAAGACGGACAAAAGGGGACAAATGCGGACAGGTCAGGCGGCTTTCTTCTCAAAACGCCATTTTTCGGCGTCAGCTTTGGTGATCGTCGGGTGCCCGGTGCGGTCGTATATGACCGGAAGGCCCTTTTCTTTGTAGCGCATGGCGGTCTTTTCTGAGCATCTAAGATAGTGGGCAATCTCTCCCCAGCCGATCAGGACATCTTTCATTTTCCCGTCATCCTCGCAATCATTTGTTCCTTGGTTAGGCCTTCGTAGACGGATGTTTCCCGCCTCGCCTCTGGATTCATCGCCATCAGCGCCATACAGGTGAACGTGGCCATGAGAGGGTCAATCTTCCCTGTGCCGGAGGCCGCTTTCGTCACATAGACTGCGTTCCCCCGGACTTCCACCATGGCATTGCCGACGCACCAGTCCATGAGGCGCTGGCTGCCATGGGCCGCCGTCTTCTCGGCAAGGCGGCGCTCCAGGGTCTTGATCGCCCCGGACATTCTCCAGTTGGGGGGCACCCCGACAATGCGGTCATGCTCAATCGCCCATTCCCCGTTCTCGTCGCCCTGCTCCAGGTCGTCAAGAATCGCCCCGATGCCTACAGGATCCACGCCTACCCTGTCCAGGAGCCCGGCTTTTTCAAAGCGCCGGACGATGTCCCCGAACTGCTTGACGTCGGGGCCTGGCTCGTCAACGATGATCAAGTCCCCGTCCGCTGCAAAGTCGAGATATCGGGCGGCCTCCGATTTCCGGCGCTCAAGGGCTATGCGGTGAGCCCAGGCCCGGTTCCAGAACAGGAGTCCCCCGGTCTCGATATCCCGGCCCATGACGCAC
>CAZGUL010000355.1:0-3477 GCA_964529055.1 uncultured Spirochaetaceae bacterium | reverse complement strand
GGGCCTCCACGACCTTGCGGAAAATCGTCGCCGATACGCTCGGCATCCCCCTGGAAATGACCGCGTACGACAACCCGGACACGGACATCGTCCCCGACTCGGGTCCCACGGTTGCCTCCCGCACGGTGATGATCGTCGGCGGCCTTCTGGAGCGGGCCGCCCGGGGGATGAAGGACCGCTGGACGACGGAGGAGGAGTTCGCCGTGGAGGAGGACTACGTTCACCCGGACCACGTCGTCTGGGACCAGGAGTCTTTCTCAGGCGATGCGTACCAGGCCTTTTCGTGGGGGGTAAACGTCGTCGAAGTCGAGGCCGACCCCGTCACCCGGGAGATTACGCCGCTCAAGGTCTGGACGGTCCACGACATCGGGAAGGCCGTGGACGAAAAGATCGTCCGGGGCCAGGTGGAGGGCGGCATCGTCCAGGGCCTGGGCTTCGCCGGCCTGGAGGTGATGGAAACCTCCGGGGGCGCGTACCGCCAGCATACCATGACGGACTACTGCATCCCGACGGCGGAGGACGCCCCTCCGGTGGAAAGCCTTTTCGTCGACAATCCCTACCGGCACGGACCGTCCGGTGCGAAGGGGGTGGGGGAAATAACCCTGGTCGGCGCGGCGCCTGCCTTCGCGCTGGCGGCGGAAAACGCGCTGGGGCGTGAGGTCCGGAAGGTCCCGGTGCGGCCGGAAGACTTCGAGGAGGGGGAATGACGCTGTCCTTCACCGTCAACGGACGCCCCGTCTCGGTCGATACGGATCCCCGCCGGCGGCTCCTGGACGTCCTGCGGGACGACTGCGGCCTCACGGGGGTGAAGGAAGGCTGCGGCGAAGGGGAGTGCGGGGCCTGCTCGGTCCTGCTGGACGGACGGCTCGTCAATTCCTGCATCACCGCGGCGGGCGCGGCGGCGGGCGCGGACGTCCTCACCATAGAAGGTTTCCGGGAGACTCCCCGGTACAGGGCGCTGGAGGAAGCCTTCGCCGAGGCGGGGGCCGTCCAGTGCGGTTTCTGCATTCCCGGCATGATCATGGCGGCGGAGGCCCTCTTCCGCGAAAATCCCCGGCCCTCCCGGGAGGACATCCGGCGGGGCATCGCCGGAAACCTGTGCCGCTGCACCGGCTACGCGACCATCGTCGAGGCCGTGGAGCTCGCCGTCCGGAGGCCGGCGGGTCACCCCGGGGGGACGACCCCACCGGGTCCGGCTGCTCCCGGCGCGGACGTCCCCGATGCGGGCTCCCCGGAGCAAGGCGGGGAGCCCGAGGCCTTCTTCCCCCGGACCGTCGACGAGGCCCTGCGGGTTCTCGCGCGGGGTCCCGCGATTCCCTACGCGGGCGGAACGGACCTGATGGTGAAAAGCCGGCGCCCTGCGGGCTGCGCCGCCTCCTTCGGGCAGCCGCTTCTCTTTCTCGGCGGAATCCCGGAACTGCGCACGGTGACCGCCGGCGAAAACGGCATTCTCAGGATCGGCTCCTGCGTCACCCTGGCGGAACTCCTCCGGGCCGAGGAGACGCCGGCAATTCTGCGGGCCGCCGTCCGGGAATCCGCCGCGCCGGCGGTCCGTTCGTCGGCGACCCTGGGGGGAAACATCTGCAACGCCTCCCCCGCCGGGGACTGCCTGCCGCCCCTGTACGTGCTGGAGGCCCGGGTGGAGCTCGTCTCGGCCGGGGGGCGGAGGATCCTGGCGATCGGGGAATTCATCCGGGGCCCCGGCCTCGTGGACAGGAAGCCCGGCGAGCTTCTCGCCGCGGTCCTCGTTCCGCCTCTTCCCCCGGGAGCGGGCTGGGCCTTCCGGAAGGTCGGCACCCGGAAAGCCCAGGCCCTGTCCAAGACTTCCGTCGCGGCGATCGTCGCGGGAACCGGAATCCGCGTCGCCCTGGGGGCCGTCGCGCCGACGATTTTCCGGTCCCGGGGGCTGGAAAACCGGTTCGCGGAGGACTGCGCGGGGGACGGACGCGGATTCGCCGGGGCCGCGGCGGACATCGCGGCGGAGTACGGCCGCCTCGTTTCCCCCATCGACGACGGAAGGTCCACGGCCCGGTACAGGAGAAATACGGCCGCCCGCCTCGTGGCGTGGGCCCTCCTCCGGGCGGCTGAAAACCGATGATTCTGCTATACTGTTCGCGGCCCCGATGATTCATCACGGGAAGCAAGGGAGGACGAAGATGGCTGACGACATGGTCGTCGTGCGTGACGACGAACTGCGGAAAATGGTGGTGAACAAGCTCACCGGGGCGGGCATGCCGGAGGAGGACGCCGAAACCATCGCGGAGATCCTGGTATTCGCGGACCTCCGGGGAGTGCATTCCCACGGGGTGCTCCGGGTGGAGCATTACGCGAAGAGGATCCGCGCGGGAGGCATGAACCTCAACGCGAAGCTGGAAGTCCGGATGCTGAAACCGACGATAGGGCTCCTGGACGCCCGGGGATCGGCGGGCCACATCGCGGCAAAATTCGCCGCGGAAGCGGCCATAGCCGCGGCCCGGAAGGAGGGCATGGCCGTTGTGGGAATAAAAAACTCCAGCCACTGCGGCGCCCTGGCCTATTACGTCCAGATGGGCGTGGACGCAAAAATGGCGGCGATGATGTGCGTCAACACCGACACCTGCATGGTCCCCTACGGCGGGCGGGACGCCTACTTCGGCACCAATCCCTTCGCGTTCGGGTTCCCCGGCGAAAAGGAGTCGATCCTCCTCGACATGGCCACCAGCGAAGTCGCCTGGGGCAAGGTACTGCACGCCCGGGAAAAGAACCTGACCATTCCGGAGAGCTGGGCCGTCGACAAGGAGGGCCGCGCGTGTTCGGACCCCCACAAGGCTGCGGCGCTTCCTCCCTTCGGCGGGGCGAAGGGCTACGGCATCACGATAATGGTGGAAGCCCTGACGGGCCTGATGATCGGCGGCGTCTTCGGTCCGCATCTGAAGAAGATGTACGGCGACTACGACGTCTACCGGGACCTGTCCAATTTCATCATGATGATCGATCCGTCGGTTTTCGGGGGCGGGGATGAATTCCTGGCCCGCACTCAACGGATGATCGACGAGCTGCACCGGCAGGTCCCGGCCCCCGGCTTCGAGCGGGTCATGATACCCGGAGAGATCGAGCGGAACCACATGGCCCGGTACGGAAGGGAGGGCATACCGGTCCCCCGGTCCATCCACGCGTATCTCGCGGGCTAGCCTTCCATGGATCGCGATCTCTTCGTCGAATCGCTGCACCGCCTTGTGGAGCTATCCTTTTCCCGCTCGTCCGGGGCGGGGGGGCAGAACGTCAACAAGACATCGACCCGGGCCACCGTCTCGGTGCGGCCGGACCTCCTGGAAGGGCTCGATGAGGAGGAACGCCGCAGGATGACCGCCCGTCTCGCCGGCCGCTTGAGCGGGGAGGGGGTGCTTTCGGTGTCGGCCCAGGACACCCGGTCCCAGCTCCGCAACCGGGAGCTGGCGGTCCGCCGGCTGGAGGATATGCTCCTCCGGGCCCTCCAGG
>CAZGUL010000354.1:0-3480 GCA_964529055.1 uncultured Spirochaetaceae bacterium | reverse complement strand
AGGCCAGGAGGCACATGAAAAAGCCGATCAAAACTCCCGGCAGGAGGCCGGCGATGAACAGCGTTGGGACCGACAGCCCCACGAAAACGCCGTACAGGATCATCGGCACGCTGGGCGGGATGATGATCCCGATGGTGGACGAGGCGGCGGTGACGGCCCCGGTGAAGTCCCTGCGGTAGCCTTTTTCGATCATCGCCGGAATGAGAACGCCGCCCACTGCGGCGGTGTCCGCCATGGACGTGCCGGAAACGCCGGCGAAGAACATGCTCGTGACCACGTTGACCATCGCGAGACCGCCCCGCATGTGGCCGACCAATGCCATGCAGAAGTCGACGATTTTCTGCGACAGGTTCGTGTAGTTCATCAGGACGCCGACGAAGATGAAGAGGGGCACCCCGAGCAGCGTGAAGCTGTCCACGCCGAGGAAAAGCCGCTGCACCACGACGATGAGAGGAACATTCGTCGCCAGCATCAGGAAAGTGAGGGACGTGACACCCAGCGCGAAGGCCACCGGGAGATTCAGCAGAATGAAGAACGCCATCAGCCCGAATACGAGTATGACTAGCATGGGGGTCTCCTCAGGATTCGGCCCGGTTCTTCCGGGCGTCGATTATGGAAATGATCGTCTGCAGCAGCATCAGGCCGCCGCTGACGGGAAAAACGCTGTACGCGAACCAGCCGATGGGGATGTCCGTGTACGGCATCGTGACGCCGAGGAATTCGCGGGAAAAGAGGAACCCCTGCCAGACGACGACGGCGAGAAAAATCGCCGTGAGAATCTGCCCGACAAGATGGACCGTCCGCCGGGTTCCGGCGGGCAGCTTGGCGACCAGGAGGTCGAAACCTATGTGCTTGTTCTCCCGCATCGCCACATAGGCCCCCACGAAGGAAAGCCATACGATCATGAGGCGGGTGATTTCCTCCGACCACGAGAGCGGCTGGTTCAGGACATACCGGTAGAAAACCGATATGAATACGACGACCGTCATGCCGAGAACCAGCATGGCCACGAAAAAATCGACGGCCTTGTCGAGCTTCTTTTTCATACTATTCTCCCGTTAAAATGAGGGCAGCCCCGGCCGGGCTGCCCTGCGTAGTCGTGGGTTAATTTCCCAGGGCGGAGATCTGTTCCATCAGTGCGGCCGCGTCCTTGAACTTGTTGCTGTCGGTGATCATTTTCCAGACGGGCTTCGAGACGGCGACGAAGGATTTCGCGTCGGCGACGTTGACCTGGATGCCTTTCTGCTTCATGACGTCGGCGAGCTTTCCGTCCGCGTCGGCCCCGAGCTGGCGGGTGTACCGGGCGGTTTCCTTGCCCGCGTCGACCAGGATCTTCTGCAGGTCCGCCGGCTGGGCGTCGAAGAGCTTCTTGTTCATCAGGAGGTGAACGGCGGAATACACGTGTCCGGTCAGGGACAGGTACTTCTGGACTTCATGGATCGATGCCTGGTAAATCGTGGCCATCGGGTTTTCCTGGCCGTCGATGATGTTCTGCTGCAGGGCGCCGAAAACTTCGGTGAAGGGCATCGCGACGGGGTTTGCGCCGTAGGCCTTGAAGGTGTTCATCCGCACCGGGCTTTCGGGTATCCGCAGCTTGATGCCGGACAGGTCTTCGGGCTTGTTGATGGGGCGCTTGTTGTTCGTGATGTGGCGGTAGCCGTTTTCCCAGTATCCCAGGTGCTTGATTCCCGCGTCCTCGAGGGGCTTCGCGAGCTTCTGGCCGAGATCCCCGTCCAGGGCCTTGGAGACATGGTCACGGCTGACGAACAGGTACGGGGCGTCGAGAAGCTTGAAATAATCGTTCAGGGACACCACCGGGGAGGAGGAAAGGCCGAGTTCCAGGGTGCCGAGCTTGACGCTTTCCTGGATGTCCTTGTCCGCTCCGAGCTGGCCGTTCGGATAGTGCTCGACAACGATGCGGCCCTTCGACGCCGCCTCGACGAGTTCCTTGAACTTCACGGAACCCTTGAAGTACAAGCCTTCTTCCGTGTGGGTGTGGGCGATCCTGAGCACCACGGGTTTCGCCGCGGCGCCGCTTCCGGCCGCTTCCTTGGAACCTCCTGCGTACGCGAAGCTCAGGGACACCGCGAGTAATACGATAACGCCGATTGCTTTTCTCATCCTTTCAATCTCCTTTGTAAAAAAAGTGTAAAGATTTTCTTTATACAATGCAAAATGCGTGCCAATAAAGGTGAATTGATGTAAGAGCATTCATGGCAGGGATTTAGAGGAAGGAAAACGGAGCGCGTACGGCGCCCGCTCCGGGCCTGTTCCGAAATGATACGTTTCATATTGAAGCAAGTGTACGGAAATGATACCATCCGGTCATGCTGAAAATAACCTTCGTCATTCCGTACTTCGACCTGGCGGACATCGTCGACAAATACATCGCGGAGGCCCGGCACGAGAACATCGTGTTCGACACGACCCACATCGTGGGCGTGGAGGACGCGAAAAAACTGCAATTCGACTGCGACATCGTCATCGCCCGGGGAATCACCTGCGCGGCGATCCGGGAATACCATGGGGACCTGACGGTGGTGGAAATCCCCGTCACCGGCTACGACGTCATCTGCGCCCTGGACGAGTGCCGGCGGAAATTCGGCGCCCGGAAGGTCGCGGTGATCGGATCGGGGAACATGGTCTACGGGTCGCCTTCGCTGAACAACATCCTGGACATGCAAGTCATGGTGTACCGGGTGGAAAAGGAGGGGGACGCGGAAGGCCTGATCCACCGGGCAGTCAGGCGCGGCGCGGAGGCGATCGTCGGGGGGCTCATGATCTACAATTTCGCGCTGGGGATGGGACTGCCCTGCACCTGGATAAAATCCGGGGAGGACGCGATAAAGCAGGCCGTCGACGAGGCGGTCCGGGTCGGACGTATCCGGGAAACGGAACGGGAAAGGGCGGAGTTCTTCAAAATAATCATGGATTACACCCACGAGGGGATTCTCGCGGTAAACCGGGAGGGGCACGTGACGGCATGCAACAGGTCGGCCATGGGCATTCTGGGCAGGGAGCGCGGCGTGATCGGGGCTCCCGCCGCGTCGGTTCTGCCATCCGCTTCGCTGGCGCGGGTTCTCGAGCGCGGCGAGGAGGACCTGGGGGTCCTCGAAATTCTGGGCGACACCCATCTGGCGGCGAATTTCGTTCCGATAAAGATCGGCGGAAAAACCTCCGGCGCGGTGGCGACCTTCCAGAACGTCAGCCGGATCGTGGAAATCGAGGGCAAGCTGCGGAAGAAAATCTACACCAAGGGCCATACGGCGAAATATGCGTTCCATGACATCCTCGGGGGCGGGGAGGGGATAAAATCCGTCATCCGGACGGCGGAAAAGTACAGCATGGTGGACGCCAACGTGCTCATTTACGGGGAGACGGGGACCGGCAAGGAGCTGTTCGCCCACAGCATCCACCTGGCGAGCTCCCGGGCGGCCGGCCCCATCGTGGCCGTGTACAGCGCTGCCCTGCCGGAGCAAA
>CAZGUL010000353.1:0-3483 GCA_964529055.1 uncultured Spirochaetaceae bacterium | reverse complement strand
CTCGCGCCGGAAAAGGACAATGCGCTGGGAATGATGAGTTACGGTGTATCCGTGGGGCGGGGGGAGGGACGGAGATTCCAATTGGAGGTTCCAATTAGGTTTGATTAGAGTCTTCAGGTGGCTGCCCAAAAAGAAGCATCTCCGTGTTTTTCGCCGTAATTCAGGGTATGAGAAAACCACGAATTGTCCGTGAAAACGCTCTCTACCATGTCGTCGCCCGGGCGAACCGCAGGGAGCATATATTGACCTCCGGAAAAATCAAAGAACTCTTCCTCGACGTAGTCAGCCGTGCGAAACGAAAATACAGTTTTACTCTAGTGAATTTCTGCATCATGAACAATCATTTCCACTTTTTGATCAAACCGGGAAAGGGAGAAAGCGTTTCACGCATCATGCAGTGGATACTGTCGGTATTCGCCGTGGGATTCAACAAGCGTTTAGGCCTCTGCGGCCATGTCTGGTATGACCGCTTCAAAAGCAAAATTGTTGACGGGATGCGGAACTTTCTCCATGCTTTCCGTTACATAGCGGAAAATCCGGTGAGGGCGGGGCTTGCGCGGCGTCCATGGGAATACGCGTACAACGGAACGGCTTATCTCCGGAACAAGGATTTCTCCATTCTGGAGGAACCCGAACCCATACTGGTGTTATGCGAGCCGGCCCTGTGTCTGCCGCCTCTTCTTGAGTGGGACCGATAACTGCAGATGACCGCCGCGACCTGTGATTTGAGCCCCCGGTCTCGAAAATCCTTGACACTGCGCCGAGGAAGATTCATCATGTTTTATTATTTGCTGCAAGGAGTAATAAAATGAAGAAGAGTGTTGTGATTTTAGCGGTGCTCTCGACGATTTTCCTGTCGGGCGTTTTTGCGGGAGGCCGGAAAGAAGCGGCGTCGGGCGCCGCGGAGAAACAAAGTGTCAAGACGGAAGTCATAAAATTCTCTTCGCCCCAGGCTCCGGACCATCCGGCGACGATAGGGGCTCTGAAATTCGCGGAAATCGTGAATAATGAATCCGGCGGGCGTCTCAAAGCGGAAGTATTCCCCGCGAATCAACTGGGAAACATCAAGGACGTCATAGAATACACGATGGTCAAGAGCGTTCACATGTACATCGGGGGCGCGGGCGAACTCAGCGTTTTCCAGCCGGAGTTCGGCGTTCTGGATTGTCCGTTCCTTTTCCGTGACTATGATCACCTGATGAAGGCCACGGAGAGCGAGGCGGTGGTGGAAATGAGCGGAAAACTGGAAAAATCCCGGGGAGTCAAAATTCTTTCAGCCCAATATTATTACGGCACCCGGCATCTCACCACATCGAAGAAGGCGATCCGCACCCCCGAAGACCTCAAGGGCATGCTGATCCGCGTGCCGGCGCAGCCGATCTATCTGGAAACGATGAAGGCAATGGGCGCGACTCCGACGCCGGTGGCTTTTTCGGATTTGTATATGGCGCTCAAGCAGGGGGTCGTCGACGGGCAGGAAAATCCCATTCCTACGATTTACGCCAACAAATACTATGAATCACAGAAATTCATAAACCTCACCGGGCATATCATGCAGTCCAATCTCATCGGGGCGAACGCTTCTTGGTACAACGGGCTTCCGGAAGATTTGAAGAAGGTCGTGGATAAGGGAATCCGGGAAGCGGTGAAGCTGAACAACGCTCTCACGCTTCAGAAAGAAAAAGAACTTCTCGACGAGCTGAAGAAACAGGGGATGACGGTAATTCAGCCGGATATCGAGGCGTTCCGTGCCGCCACCAAAGAAATTCCGGGCAAATTCGAAGACAAGTGGGGAAAGGGAGCCGCGGAGCGTATTTCAGCCGTCAAATAAAAAACCGGCGCGGCATCAATCCGGGTGCCGCGTTTGTTCCCCGCGGTCCGTCCGCCCCATTCGGAAACCGGTGCTCCGGCGGCGGCCGTCTTGCCTTATAGACGGACCGCATTCACAGAAGCCGCATCCATTTCTTGTTAAAATTTTCCAGGGCGCGTTCGGCGATGCCCAGGTCCTTCCGGCGTACGGCCTCGAGCAGGTCATGGTGAAGGGCCAGCGTGAGCCGCCTGTATTCCGCGGTTGAATGCAGTTTCCGGATGAAAGGCTTGAAATAATCCAATATGAAGAAATAGATCTTTTCGATCAATTCGTTGCCGGCGGCTTTCGCCACGGCGCGGTGAAAATTCAGGTCGGCTTCGGCGAGAACGTCGGGATCCTTTTCTCCGCTTTTGCCCAGGACTTCCATCGCGGCAAAGGCCGCGATTATTGCCTCCGTCCCCGTTTCATCGGCCTTCCTCACGATGACCCGGAGCATGCCCAGCTCCATCATTTCCCGGAGTTCCGTCAGTTTTTGCGCCTCCGGTTCGCTCGCTGCGAGACTGAAGAAAAGGGGACCCAACAGCGCGTCGGAAATGTCCGATCCGATGTAGGTGCCGTCGCCGTGCTGGGTCCGAACGACTCCGAGAGCGGCAAGTATTTTCATCGCCTCCCGGACCGAGCCGCGGGAAACCGACAAAGACGCGGCGAGCTCGTTTTCTCCGGGGAGTCTGTCTCCGGGACGGAGGCTCTTCTCCACCAGGGCCTGTTTCACCGCGTTGACCACCACATCGACGGCTTTTTCCCGCCGGGGGGCCGAGAAAACGCCCCCGCGGGACGCTTTCCCGCCTTCGGATTTCCTGCCTCCGTCCCCGGTGTCGGACCTGGATGCGACGGGATTCCCCCTTCCTCCGTCCCCCTGCGGAGCCGCATTGTTCCCTGCGGCGGGCCGGGTTTCCGGCCCCAAAGCGCTCCTCCGTCCCTCCGGTCCCTCCATTCCCTGTTCCTCCGTCCCCATGCAGGCCTCACGGATGGAGAACGATCTTCAGGGCTTCCTTCCGTTCCGCCAGGGCGCAGGCTTCGTTGACCTTTTCCAGCGGAAAAACGTGGCTGATGACGGGTTTTATCCGGATTTTTCCGTTTTTGTACAGTTCCAGCACCGTCAGGTAATCGTCCCAGCTGAATCCCTGGAGCCCCTTGATCTGTTTTTCGTCCCGCACCACATTCCACGGTTTGAAGGAAACCGACTGGCCCTTGAAACCGCTGCCGCCCATGAGAAAAAGGCTGCCGGGAGCGGTCATTTCGATGGCCGCGGTCACCGCTTCAGCGCGGCCCGTGGCCTCGACTGTCCTGTCGGCGCCCCACCCGCCGGTCATGGCCTTGACGGCAGCGGCGGCGTCGGTCCTGTCGGACAGAATGATTTCGTCGGCGCCGATTTCCCGCGCAAGGGCGAGGCGTTTTTCGTCCTCCGCCAGACCCACCACGACGACCTTGTCCGCCCCCGCCGCCTTCGCCGCCTGAACGATGAAAAGGCCGAAGGGGCCGGGGCCGACGACGGCGACGACACTGCCTGGCTGCAGGGGATTCGCCCGGAACGCCCGGACCGCGGTGGTGAGAGGTTCCAGAACGGCGGCTTCATCGTTCGGGATTTCGTCCGGAACGGGAAAGAGAATATC
>CAZGUL010000352.1:0-3487 GCA_964529055.1 uncultured Spirochaetaceae bacterium | reverse complement strand
CCCCGTTTCTTTTTCTTTCGGGAGACGATTCATGAAAAACGCGCGAAAAGCTCTGGGGAAGGTTTCATTCCTCGCAACGACGGTATTCCTGGCCTTTCTGGGGTGCGCCACGACGGCCAGGCCCGGGGCGGCCGAACCTCCGAGCAAGAATCCTCCCGCATGGGTGCTGACGCCGCCGGCGGCGGACGCCCGCTACGAGTACTTCGTCGGTTCGTCGTCCGACACGGGGGGCGACGCCGTGAAGGCCGAGGAACAGGCGGTTTACTCGCTCATCGCGGAAATCACCCGGTACATCGGGGTGACGATAACCACGGAAACCACGTCCCAGGCGAAGGCCGCCCTCGATTCGTTTCAGGCCCAGGTTATCCAGCAGGTGCGGCAGACCGGAAGCGCCCGGGTGGCGGGCCTGCGGGTGGCGGACAAATTCGTCCACAGGGACCCTTCCCGGGTCACCGTGTACGTTCTCGCCCAGTACGACAGGGCGGAGCTCCAGAAGGAACGTGACAGGATCGCGGCGGTTTTCCAGGAACAGATCGACGCTGTGGCGGCTCCGGAGGCGCGGGGAAAACAGCTCGACGGCTCCGGCGACCTTTTCGGCGCCATCAAATCCTACATCGAGGCGGCGGCCGCGGCATCCGGCTCGAACATCGACAACGCGGCGATCAAGTTCGAGAGGAACATCAACAACGCGAAAGCTGTCATCAACAAGGTCGGCCTGATACCGCTGTCCGGGGCCCTCACCGGAGAAGTGGGCTCGCCGCTTCCGGGGACCTTCAGGCTCAAGGTCGTGGCCGGCCAGCGCGAAAACGACCCGCCGGTCCGGGGGGCCAACATCCAAGTGAGCTACAAGGAAGTGCGATCCGGCGGCCGGGTCGGGGTCCGGGCGGTGAACCTCCAGAGCGGAGAGGACGGGGTCGTGGAATTCGAGCACCCCGTCCCCACATTCGTCGGCAGCGAAAAAGTGACCATGATGCTGGACCTGTCGTCTTTTCTGATTCCGCTGGACAGGGCGCCCCGGGCCTTCTCGTCCTATGTGAGCGGCCTGCAGGACCTGGTCAACGCGAAACGGGTCAATTTCGAGTACACCGTCGTGTCCCGGGCCAAAAACGTTCCCACCGGGATCGTCGTCCTCGATACCGACGCCTCGTCGAATCCCACTGGAAGCTCCGGGACCGCTTCGGGAATTCTCGAGGCCCTCTCCGCCGACGGTTTCAGAGTCAGGGCCCTCTCGTTCAACGCGGCGACCCTCCGGGGGATGAGCGACACGGACGTCGTCAAAAACGTCGCCGCGTCGTTCGGCGGCCAGGTCGAGCGGGTGATTTTCGGCGTCATCGCGGTCGACGAGTTCGAGGAGACGCGGGGATCGTTCCAGGTCCGCGTCGCCGGCACCGTGAAGGCCGCGGACCTCAGAACGGGACAGATCCTCTATTCGAAGCGGATGTTCAAGCGCGGCATCGGCGGCAGCTCCGACGGAGCCGTATCCGCCGCGTTCCGCAATCTCGGCCTGGACTTCGGCAGGGACCTTTCCCGGAACCTGCCGTAACCCGTGCCGGGCCCGCGGCCTTTACCAGCGGATGATGTTGCCGCCGTAGGTGAGGCCGCCGCCGAAGCCGACGGTCAGGATGACGTGACCGGCCTTCAGAATGCCCTTGCGGCTCATGTCCGTCAGCGCGATGGGTATCGACGCGGCGGACGTGTTCGCGAATTCCTCGATGTTCATGTAGAATTTTTCCATCGGTATGGACAGTCTCTTCGCGCAGGCGTCGATGATCCTGACGTTCGCCTGATGGGGAACGATGAAATCGATGTCGTCCAGGGACATTCCGGCCTTTTCCAGCAGAATTTCGATGGTTTTTCCCAGGACGCCCACCGCGAAGTAGTAGACCTTCCGTCCGTCCATGTACAGCAGCGTGCTTTCCGGCGGCGTCGTTCCTTCGACGAACGGCGTCCGGGTCCCCCCGGCGGGCCGGGAAAGCACGCCGGCGCCGCTGCCGTCCGCGGCGAGGTGGCTCGCCAGGATGCCCCTGTCGGAACCCTTTTCCGCGGCCGTCACGAGTGCGGCCCCGGCGCCGTCGCCGAAGAGGACGCAGGTGTTGCGGTCCTTCCAGTTGGTGATCTTGCTGAGGACCTCCGTCCCCGCGACGAGAATGTTATTGTGGATCCCCGCCTCGATGAAGGCCCTTGCCGTGTCGAGTCCGTAGATGAAGCCGGTGCAGGCGGCGGAAATGTCCATCGCCGCGGCGCGCTCCGCCCCGAGCCTGTCCTGGAGGATGCACGCGGTGGACGGGAAGCCGAGGTGGTCCGGGGTTGCGGTTGCAACGATGATCATGTCCAGGTCGGCGCCCGATTTTCCCGCCGCCGCCAGCGCGTCGCGGGACGCGTTGAACGCCAGGTCGGAAGCGGCCTCGTCATCCGCGGCGATGTGGCGGTTTTTGATACCCGTGTGGGAATAGATCCACTCGTCCGAGGTGTCGACGATTTTGGCGAGATCGTCGTTGGACATCCTCTTCGCGGGAACGTACGAGCCGATTCCCTGAATATATGCTTTCATGCGCAGGCCTCCGATTCGCTATATATGATGCGGCATTGTATAGACGTAAGGGACGGAGGTCAAGAGTTTCAGTCGGCCATCGGCCGAATAACGTGAATAATTCAATCTTGGATAAGGAATTCTGCTGAATTTCCGGCCCGCGGCCGATTTCAGGCCTCAACCATGCGTTCCAGGCGGCTTTCGATATCGTGCAGCCTGTTCGTCAGGGACGCGATGGTTTTCTCGATCCGCTTCTTTTCCTGCAGCAGGCGTTCGGCGGGCTCCCTCTCCTTCGGCTTCCTTCCGAATTCCGCCTTCACCATGTCCGGGCTTTTTCCCGCGAGAAACGCCGACTCGGCCCCCCTGCGGTCCTCCTCGGATCGAAGGGACGCGACGGTCCTCATGTTTTCGAACCCGATCGCCGGATTCACGTTCAGTGCGTGCATCCGCATCAGGACCCGCGCGGTGGTGCGGTGGACGCCGAGGATCCGGTCCACGTAGTCGTCGAAACGGGCGTTGTTTCGTTTGCACAGGGCCTCCGCCTCCGTGAGGAGCCGGCCGAACTCCTTCATCAGCTCTCCGTTTTTCGCGAGAAATTCGGTCTTGATTTTCTCGGTCAGAGCCCGGAAATCCTTGTCCACGTCGAAAATGCTCCGGTAAATCGCCGTTTCCTCCGCCCGCGCGAGAAGCTTGTGAAAGAGGTCCCAGAATTCGTTCCGGTGCGCCTTGCCCGATATGGGGACAGGCGAGCGGGTGAAATGGATGTGATGGGCGAATTCGTGGATCGCGGTGTACATGAGATCGTTGTCGTCGGCGAAATTCCGGTTGTGGATGATGATCTCCCGGGTCTCCGGATGATAAAGGCCGTTGACTCTGCGGCTCTGCTTGCCCGAGAAGATGAGCGAGAACTCCTCGACGTCCGGCTCCAGCCTGAGGAGAATTTCTTTTACATGGTCA
>CAZGUL010000351.1:0-3495 GCA_964529055.1 uncultured Spirochaetaceae bacterium | reverse complement strand
AACGGCACCCGGCCGATTTCGTACTTCGCCGATCTTACGTTCACCGAAAGCTACAACAAGATCATGCACACCGACAAATACAAGACCGTCCAGTTCACCGCGTACCTTCTTCCCGGCTACGCCCAGGGCGACCTTATCGGAAAGGTGGACGAGGCCGTGCGGAGTCTCTCGCTGCCGGACGAATACGCCATGTCCTGGGCCGGCGACGCCGAGGCCTTCCAGGAGACGATGCGGGAGCTTCTGACGGTTTTCGTCCTTGCCGTGGTGCTCACGTACATGCTGCTGGCGGCAAGCCTGGAAAACCTGGTGCAGCCCCTGCTGATCCTCGGCACGGTGCCGCTGTCCTTCATCGGCGTCGTCCTCGCCTGCGTGCTGACGGGAACGACGATGAACTCCCTGTCGGTGCTGTCGGTCATCATGCTGGTGGGCATCGTGGTCAACAACGCGATCCTGATCCTGGACTACGCGAACCAGCTCCGGAAGACCGGCATGACCGCCCGCGAGGCGCTCATCGAGGCCTGCCCGACGAAGCTGAAGCCCATCATCATGACGAACCTGGCGACGATCCTCGGCATGATGCCCATGGCCTTGGGCATCGGGGCCTCGGGGGCCGAATTCCGCAAACCCATGGGGGTCGTCAGCATAGGCGGCCTGGTATCGTCCACGCTGCTGACCTTGTTCGTCATCCCGGCCATAGAGAACATCGTCACCCGGCACCGCCCGAAAAAGGAGGCCCGGTCATGAAACGCATCGCGACGAAACGAGCCCCGGCGGTCGTTCTGCTTCTTCTGTTCGGGGCGGCGGGGGCGGCTGCGGAGGACTACACCCTGGCCCGCTACCTCGCCCGGGTGGAGGAGCGCAGCAGGGACCTTCTGCTGGCCGGGAAGGAAATCGCACAGGCCGACCTGAGCTTCAAGCAGGCGCAGTCCGCCCTGTTTCCCTCGGTGTTCGCCAGGGCCGGTTACAACCGCAATTTTCTCGACGTCACCCAGCCTTTTCCCGTCTCCGCGGACCTGTCCGCGGGCGATCCGGCGCCGCTCAACTATGCCGACACCGACGTCAACTCCGACAACGAGTTTTCCGCCGGGGTCGCGGTGAGCCAGGCGCTCTTCAACATGAAGGCCTATCACGCCCTCAAATTCGGCCGGGAATACACGGCCATCAGAAGGACCCAGTACGAGGAGACCCGGAGAAGCCTCCTGACGGCGGCGAAAAAAACCTACTTCCAGGCCGTCCTGCTGAACGAAATCGTCAAGGTGAAGGAAGCCTCGGAGACCACCGACCGGGACAACCACCGGGACGTCAAACGGAAGTTCGAGGCCGGCGCGGTGCCGGAACTCGATGTGCTGCAGGCCGAGGTGGCGTGGAAAACGAAGATCGCCGAAACCGCCCAGGCACGGAAAAACCTCCAGGTCGCCCTGGTGGCGATGAAGACCCTGGCCGGGATGCCGCCGGACGCGGCCGCGTTCCCGTCGGAGGCCCTCGCGGAGGTGCCGCCCCTGCCGGATGCGGCGGACCCGGACCGCGCCGCGGCGGCCCGCCCGGATTACGAACTCCTGCTGCGCGGGCGGCGCATGGCGGAAATCGCCGTCGACCTGGCCCGGGCGGACCGGTACCCCGCGGTGTCCGCCTCCCTCTCCTACGGCTACTCCGCCGCGAACGACCGCTTTTCCGCGGGCGGCGGGACCGACGTCCTCCAGCTGGGCATCAAGATCGACCTGCCGGTCTATACCGGCGGGGCGGTCTCGACGAACGTGGAAATCGAGAAAATCTCCCTCGAAAAAAGCGACATCGGACTCGCGAAAATGCGGGACGCGGTGGCGGCGGAAATCAGTCAGATCCGGCTTTCCCTGGAAGAGGCGAAACAGCGCATCGACTCCGCGAAAGCCCTCGTGGCGGTGGCGGAAAAGGCGCATGCCCTGGCGAAGCTTTCCCGGGAAAACGGCCTTCTGACCCAGCTCGAACTCGGCGAGGCCTCGGTCCAGCTGGAAAACGCCCGGCTCGGACTCAACGCGGCGATGTACGACTACATGGCCGCCTGCTTCGACTGGGAGAAGGCGACGGGAAAACCGTAGGAACCTGGAATCGAATTTTATTGCTTTTTCGCCGAAAAATCGGGATAATTTTCCTGTCGAGCACGTCATACTCGAACCGGAGGGTCCCGCATGAATATCCTGACTGCCCTTCTCGCTTCCGCCGCGATAAACGGATTTTTCTTTTTCCTCGCCGCCCGCATGAAAACCGACGTTTTCACCGACATCACATACAGCCTCACCTTCGCGGTTCTTGCCGTCCTGGGCTTCGTATTCCGGAAGGGTTTTCATCCCGAGCAGGCCATCGTCATGATTTTCGTCCTGCTGTGGGCGGCGCGGCTGGGAAGCTACCTTTTCCGCCGCATCCTGAAAACCGGCGTGGACCACCGTTTCGACGCCATGCGGGACAAGCCGTCGGAATTCGGCAAATTCTGGGCCCTGCAGGCCGTCACCGTCTGGATCGTCATGCTGCCGGCCCTCGGCCTGTACGGGGCGGAAAGCATCGCCGCCGGAGAGTTCCTCCAGCGCATCCTCCTGGTCGCCGGCTCGGTCCTGTGGATCTCGGGCTTCCTGATCGAGGCCGTCGCGGACGGCCAGAAATACGCCTTCAAAAACAAGCCGGAAAACGCGGGCAAATTCATGAACCAGGGGCTCTGGAAGCACGCCCGGCATCCCAACTACTTCGGCGAAATCCTCGCCTGGTGGGGTGTCGCTCTCGTCGCCCTTCCCTTCCTGTCCGGCTGGCGGCTCCTGTACATGGCGGGGCCGGTCTTCATAACGGGCCTGCTCCTCTTCGTCAGCGGCGTGCCGCTTCTGGAAAAGTCCTGGGAGGAGAAATGGGGGGGCGACCCCGCTTTCAGGGAGTACAAGGCGTCCACCCGGCTCCTGGTGCCGCTGCCGAAAAAAGGCGGCGGGGGAGGGGAATGACATGCCCGAAGTGCGCCTGCTGAACGGTTTTCACCTGTATTCGAGCTTTCTGTCCGGTTACCGCAGCCTGGAGGCGGAACGGGCGAAAATCAACCGGATCAACGTTTTTCCCGTCCCCGACGGCGACACGGGAAGCAACCTGGTCGCCACCGTGGGCGCCATCGTCCAGAGCGTCCGCTCCACCCGGTCGCTGTCCCGGACCTTCCGCCACGTGGCGGACAGCGCGATCTCCGGAGCCCGGGGCAATTCGGGAATGATCCTTGCGCAGTTTCTCGGCGGCCTGCACCGGGAAACCGGCGACCGGCCCCACCTTTCCACCGGGGAATTCGCCGCCGCCGTCGGAAACGCCGTCCGGTCCGCCTACGATGCCATAGAAAACCCCGTGGAAGGAACGATGATCACCGTCCTGCGGCTCTGGTCCGAAGAGCTCCACAAGCTCAGCAGGGCCACGGCGGATTTCCGGCAGCTCGTCCTCCAGGGAAACCAGGCGGCCCGGGAGGCCCTGAAGAACACCCGGAACCAGCTCAAGGCCCTG
>CAZGUL010000350.1:0-3514 GCA_964529055.1 uncultured Spirochaetaceae bacterium | reverse complement strand
ATCGTCCGGATACCCCGGACGCTGTCGGCGAGGATGTCGCACAGGGCGTTGACCCGGCCTGCAATCGTCGCGATCTCGTCCACCGATCCCACGCGGATGCGTCCCGTCAGGTCCTTCTCCTCCGAAACAACCCGGTCGAGCTGAGTCACCACGGAGCGGAACAGCAGGTTCGTGTTGGAATTCCACACGGTCATCAGCACCAGGATGACCACGCCGTATCCCGCGACGGGGCCGAAACCTGACAGAAGATAACGGGTGTGGGAAACACCGCCCGCGGCCCCCGCTTCGTATTCAAGCCCCAGAAGCAGGAGGCAGGAAACGGAAAGAATCATCGTCATGACACCCAGAAAGACCGGAATGATGAACATTTTCTTTCCCTGCCGGTCGGTCCTGAGGCTTTCGGGATAATCGGTGACGGAATTCCGCAGCAGGAAGGTCAGAACGATCTTGTCCAGCAGGACGTACAGAAAGGCGCCGCTGAACATGCCGAGGCCGAGGTTGAAGAAGCTCAGGATGACGGCCCTGCCCGGGTCCTGTCCCAGGCGCGTCGTCGCCACGGCGAAGGCCCCGCCCAGGGCGAGCAGGACGAGCAGGAGATAGACGATAAGGGTTTTCAGCGGAACCTCGCCCAGCTTTTCGAGAAACTCGTGCAGGGAATCCTTGCCGGAGGCGACGGCGGAAAGATCGGCGCGGAAAAGGGCGGCGCTGCGGGCCATGGCGAAAAACGAAATCAGGATGACCAGGAGAACGGGGGCCGCCAGGGCCGCGAGACCCGCGGCAGGCAGGTTCTTGTAGAAGATCGCGGCCGCCCCGGCCGACGTGGCGAGAAAACTCGTCAACGAAAGAGTCACGATGACGCGGAAAGATGCACTTTTTTTCATGAACGATCCTCCGAAGCAGCCGGCGCGGCGACCCGCGTTTATATATACATATACGACGGTTCTGCCAAAACTTCAAATTCCCGCGCTTGCGCCGCTTCCCCGTCCGATGATAGATTGAATCCCTATGGAATACATGAAACGCACCGTCACCTGCGGCGAGCTCCGGCCGGAGCACGCGGGGAAAAAAGTCATACTCAACGGGTGGGTCCACCGCAGACGGGACCACGGCGGCATCGGCTTCATCAACCTGCGGGACAGGTATGGTGTAACCCAGGTGGTGATCGACGAAAACGCCCCGGAAGCGCTGAAAACAACCGCAGGGGAAATGAAATACGAGTACTGCGTCGCGGTGGAGGGAACGGTCCGCCGCCGTCCCGACGCGATGGTCAACAGCGAGATGGCCACCGGCGGCATCGAGGTCGCGGCGGAAAAAATCGCGGTGCTTTCGACCTGCGAGACCCTTCCCTTCATGATCGACGAGCGGAGCGACGCGAAGGAGGACCTGCGTCTCACATACCGGTACCTGGACCTGCGTTCCGCGGCGATGCAGCGGAACATCCGCATCCGCGACGAGGCGGCGTTCCGCGTCCGGGAATACCTGCGGGGAAAGGGTTTTTACGAAATCGAAACGCCTACCCTGATAAAGTCGACCCCCGAGGGCGCCCGGGACTTCCTGGTTCCCTCCCGGCTCCACGCGGGCAAGTTCTACGCACTTCCCCAGAGCCCCCAGCTCTTCAAGCAGATACTTATGGTGTCCGGCTTCGACCGGTACTTCCAGATAGCCCGCTGCTACCGGGACGAGGACGCCCGGGGCGACCGCCAGCTGGAATTCACCCAGATCGACATGGAGATGAGCTTCGTCTCGAAGGACGACGTTTTCCAGGTGATTGAAGGCATGCTCGGCCACGTTTTCCGCCACGCGCTGGGAAAGGAGCTCCCCCCGGCGTTCCCCCGGATCCCCTGGGAGGAAGCCATGGACCGGTACGGCTCGGACAAGCCGGACCTCCGGTTCGGCCTGGAGCTCAGGGATTTCGGCCCCTACGTCGCGGACGGCGGTTTTTCCGTGTTCAAGGACGTGCTGGCATCAGGCGGAGCGGTCAAGGTCCTCGTCGCTCCCGGCTGCGGCGGCTACTCCCGAAAGCAGATCGGCGAGCTGGAGGAAACGGCGAAAACCTACAAGGCCCACGGCCTCGCCTGGGCGAAGGTCACCGCAACGGGTTTGGAAGGCGGCATCGCGAAGTTCTACGAAAACTCCGCCGCAAAAATCATCGAGGAACTCGGCGCGAAGGAGGGCGATCTCCTTCTCTTCGTCGGCGCCCCGAAGAACGTCGCCCGGGTCGCCCTCGGCGCCGTGCGTTCCCGGCTGGGAAAGGACCTGGGACTCGCGGCGGAGGGGGACTTCGGATTCGCATGGATCGTCGATTTCCCGCTCTTCGAATGGAACGAGGACGAAAAAAAATGGGAGGCCGCCCATCACATGTTCAGCATGCCCCAGGAAAAGTACCTGGCGGACATGGAGAAGCATCCCGGCGACGTGAAGGGCGACATGTACGACCTGGTCTGCAACGGCTACGAAATGGCCTCCGGCTCCATCCGCATCCACGACCCGGAAATCCAGAAACGGATTTTCTCCATCGTCGGGTACGACCCCGCCGACGCGGAGGAGCGGTTCGGATTCCTCCTGAATGCGTTCCGCTACGGTCCGCCCCCCCACGGGGGAATCGCGCCGGGATTCGACCGTCTCATCATGCTGATGTGCGGCGAAGGCACCATCCGGGACGTCATCGCGTTCCCGAAAAACACCGTCGGCGTGTCACCCATGGACGATTCGCCCTCCTCGGTCGAGGGAAAACAGCTGGACGAGCTGCACCTTAGGATCGTGCCGCCGGCCCCGCCGAAGGAAGCCTGACGGACCGGCAGCCGGAAAAAACGGGGCCGCCCGTCGGGGCGGCCTTTTTTCATATTGATTCACCCCCGCAATTTCTGTATAAATATGCATATTCTGTTCCCCGAAAGCGAGGTTCGCAGTATGCTCAATGTCGGTTTTATCGGTTGGCGAGGCATGGTCGGTTCGGTCCTGATGGAACGCATGCTGGCGGAAAAGGATTTTTCCGGATTCAAACCCGTTTTCTTCTCCACGTCCCAGGCGGGCGGCAAGGGTCCCGATGTGGGCATCGAAACGGGAGCCCTGCGGGACGCCCACGACATCAGATCCCTGGCGGAGCAGGACATCCTCGTCTCGTGCCAGGGGGGCGAATACACGTCGAAAATCTACAGGCAGCTCCGGGGGACGGGCTGGAAGGGTTACTGGATCGACGCGGCGTCGGCCCTCCGGATGGAAAAAAGCTCGATCATCGTTCTTGACCCGATCAACCGTGGCGTCATCGACGCCGGGCTGAAGGCCGGCGTAAAGGACTTCATCGGCGGCAACTGCACGGTCAGCCTGATGCTGATGGCCGTCGGCGGGCTCTTCCGGGAAGGGCTCGTGGAATGGATTTCGTCCATGACCTACCAGGCCGCCTCCGGGGCCGGCGCCAAGAACATGCGCGAGCTCCTCGGCCAGATGGGCGTCGTCCACAAGCCGGTGGAGGGCCTGCTGAGGGACCCCGCCTCCGCCATCCTGGACATCGACC
>CAZGUL010000349.1:0-3514 GCA_964529055.1 uncultured Spirochaetaceae bacterium | reverse complement strand
CGTCCTCGCCGCGGCGGGAACCGACCCCGGCGCCGGGGGCGAGGATCTGGATGCGGGGGATGTGGCGCGGCTCGCGAACGCGGCCGCCGGGCGGGACCGCCCGCCGCCGGGGTAGGAATAAAAAAACCGCCCTGCCGGGCGGCGGATGCGAAGGCGGCCGGACCCGGGGGCCGGGGATATCCGGCCCGGCCGGGTCACTTTACGAGACCCAGGTCCTTCATCACTTTTTTCATCGTTTCCTTTTTCCCGTCGTCCATGGGCCACATGGGCAGACGGTAGGTTTCGCCGCATTTGCCGAGGAGGCTGACGGCGTACTTGACGGGAATCGGGTTCGTCTCGACGAAAAGGGCCTTGAAGAAGGGCAGGAGCCGGTAGTGCAGGTCCCGGGCTTCCGCGAGCTTTCCGTCGTTGGCGAGCTTCACGAGTTTTTCCATCGGGCCGGGGATGACGTTGCTGGCCACGCTGACGATCCCGGTCCCGCCCAGCGCGATGATCGGCAGCCCCAGGTTGTCGTCGCCGGACAGGATATCGAAGTCCTTCGGCTTGCGGCGGTACAGGTCCATGACCTGGGCCAGGTCGCCGCTGGCCTCCTTCACCGCGACGATCTTCGGATGGACGGCCAACCGAAGCATCGTGTCGTTGTCGATGTTCTTGCCGGTCCGTCCGGGGATGTTGTAGACGATGACGGGAAGTCCCGCCTCGTCGGCCACCGTCGTGAAGTGCCGGTAGAAGCCCTCGGCGCTGGGCTTGTTGTAATACGGCGCCACCTGCAGGGTCGCGTCCGCGCCGATGTCCCGGGCCCGCCGGGTCATCGCGACGGCCTCCTCGGTGCAGTTGGAGCCCGTGCCGGCGATGACGGGCACCCGCTTTTTCGCCTGCTCCACGACCATCTGCACGATCTTCACGTTTTCCTCGTGGCTCACGGTGGGGCTTTCCCCCGTCGTTCCCACGGGAACGAGTCCCGAGATGCCTTCGGAAATCTGGAATTCCACCAGGTCCTTCAGTGCTCCGGCGTCCACCGAACCGTCCTTGTTGAAGGGGGTCACCAGCGCCGTATATACGCCTTTGTACATGTTCATCTCCGTTTCGAGAATGTTTCGGCTATGAAGTCCTCGACTTCATAGAATCCTTTTTTTTCCGCGATCCATTCCGCGGCGAGAACGGCCCCCAGGGCGAACCCGCTCCGGGACCGGGCGGTGTGGCTGACTTCGATGGAATCCGCGGCCGAGTCCAGGACCAGCGAGTGGGTTCCCGGGACGGTCCCGCCCCGCACCGACGCTACGTGAAGTTCGTCGGGGGCGATCTGCCTGTCCAGCCGCTCGGTGACGATGCGCTTTTTCCTCGACAGATTTTTCAGTACCCGATTCCCCGCTGTGAGCGCCGTTCCGGACGGGGAATCCTTTTTCTGATTGTGATGGATTTCCAGCAGCATGGCGTCGTAATCCGCGAACGGATCGATCAGCCGGGCCGCTTCCTCCACCAGCGCGAAGAAGATGTGGGCGCCGATGGAGAAATTCGAACCCTTCACGAATCCGATGCCCGATTTTTCCACCAGGCTGCGGACGTCTGTCTCGTCCTTTTTCCAGCCCGTGGTGCCCACCACGGCGCTCAGCCCGGCCGCCGCGTAGATCCCGGCGTTCTTCCTCACCGCTTCGGGCAGCGAGAACTCGATCGCCGCGTCCGCATTTTTCAGGTCCTCCAGGGAGGGGACGACGGCGTCGCCGACACCGGGTTTCTCGTCGATCCTCGCGGTTATCGTGTGTCCCCGGCGGAGCAGAACCTGCTCCACCTCATGGCCCATCCGGCCGTACCCCATCAGCAGGAACTTCATGTCACTTTGCCTGGGCGATGGTGACAGCCGCGGTGTTGACGATGTCGTCCACCGAGCAGCCGCGGGACAGGTCGCTGACGGGCTTCGCGAACCCCTGCAGGAAGGGACCGAAGGCGTCGGCGCCGGCCAGGCGCTGGACGAGCTTGTAGCCGATGTTGCCCGCGTTGAGGTCCGGAAAGACGAGCACGTTCGCCTTGCCGCCCACCGGGGAACCCGGAGCCTTCTTGTCCGCCACGCCCGGGACAAGGGCGGCGTCGGCCTGGAGCTCGCCGTCGATCTTCAGGGACGGATCGCGCTGTTTGACGATCTTCAGCGCCTCGACGACCTTTTCCACGCTGGGATGGCTTGCGGAGCCCTTGGTGGAGAACGAGAGCAGCGCCACGACCGGTTCCGCCTCGAGGAAGTTGCGGCAGGATGCCGCGGACGCTATGGCGATCTCGGCAAGCTGTTCCGGGTTCGGGTCCGGGATGACCGCGCAGTCCGCGAAGATCAGACTTCCGTTTGCGCCCCATTTCGGGTCCCGGGTCCCCATGATGAAGCAGGACGAGGCGGACTTGATCCCCGGCAGCGTGGAAATGATCGTGGCCGCCGCGACGATGACGTTGCCCGTGGTGTTCTCCGCGCCGGCCACCATCGCGTCGGCGGCGCCCTTGCGCACCATCATGGCGGCCCAGCGGAGCTGGTCGACCATCATTTCCTTCGCCTTCGCCTGGTCCACCCCCTTGTGCTTCCGGAGCTGGTGGTATTCCTCGGCGTACTCCGCCAGGAGCGGCGAGACGGACGGGTCGGCGATCGTGATCCCCGAAAGGTCGGTCTTCACCGCCTCCGCGGCCTTCCTTACGTCCGTGGCGCGGCCGACCAGGGTGACCTCCCTGGCGAGCTTCCTGTCCACGATGATCCGGGCCGCCTGGATCGTCCGGGGCTCGGTCCCCTCCGCGAGAACGAGTTTCTTCTGCATCTTCCGCGCTTTTTCCTGCATCATTTCAACGAATGCCATGATCGTGCTCCTTCCCTAAAATAGCGTTCGGGCGCTGGTGCGATTTTCCCGCCCCATGGTATCAGAACATCGGGAAAATTGAAATAGTTTTCGCGGCACCGGGGGCGGCGGCCTTGCGGGGGCCGGGCGAAACCGCTAAGATGCGGGCTATGAAAATCGGCGTGTACGGGACCGGCCGTTTCGGGGCTTTGTGGGCCCGGCTCCTTTCCCGGAAATTCACCGTCGTGGTGCACAACCGGACGCCCCGGCCTTCGCCGGACCCCTCCATTTCCGTGGTCGGCCTGGACGAGCTCGCCGCCTGCGACGCCGTTTTCCTGTGCACCGCCATATCGTCGGTCGAACCGGTCCTGGAAAACCTGGCGCCGCGCCTCAAGGCCGGAACCCTCGTGGCGGACACCTGCTCGGTCAAGGCGTACCCCGTGGCGTGCATGGAAAGAATCCTTCCCCCCGATGTCCGCATCCTGGGCACGCACCCGATGTTCGGGCCGGATTCCGCACGAAACGGATTCGATGGGCTTCCCATAATTATCTGTCCGGTAAGGCTTTCCGGCGAAGACACCGGGTTCTGGCGCGGCGTGTTCCGGGATTTCGGGCTGCGGGTGGTGGAGATGACCCCCGACGAGCACGACAGGGAGGCCGCCTTCACCCAGGGGATAACCCATTTCGTCGGCCGGGTTCTGAAGGAC
>CAZGUL010000348.1:0-3514 GCA_964529055.1 uncultured Spirochaetaceae bacterium | reverse complement strand
GGGCACGGGGAAAAGTCCCTGAAGGGGGACTACGGCGCCGTCGGCCGCAGGCTAGAGGAGGAGGGCCGTGTTCCCCGGGAGCTTCTTTTACAGAAGGAAGGGGGCGTTCCGGAGGATGCGGCATGCCTTGTCGCGGCGGGCCCGAAAACGCCGTACTCGGCCCGGGAAGTCGAAATCCTGGAAACCTACATCCGGGGCGGCGGCAGGCTTTTTCTCCTGCTGGATCCGTTCCAGGACGGGGGCTTCACGGATTTTCTCGGCCGCCTCGGAATCAGTCTCCGGGACGACGCCGTCGTCGACCCGGGGGGAAAGATTTTCGGCGGCGACCTCCTGTTCCCGATGGCGGTGGAGTATCCCTCCCATCCCGTTTCGCGGGGGATAGACGGGGTCTGCATTTTTCCCGTCGCCCGGTCGCTCCCGGTTCAGCAGCCCGCCGACCCGCGGATCGAAACCCGGATCGTCGCCCGGACCTCCCCGGACGCCTGGGCGGAAACCGACCGCCCCTCGCTGGCGGCCGGCCGACCCGTCTTCGATCCCGCCGCCGACGGGAAGGGACCTGTCGTGCTCGCCGCGTCCGCCGAAATCCTCGCGGAATATCCCGACAGGGACGGAGCCGTTCTGGCCGTGGGGGATTCGGACTTCGCGGCGAACACCTACGTTTCGGCTGCGCGAAACATGAGTTTCTTTCTCGATTCCCTTGCCTGGCTGATCGGTCCCGACGAAATTCTGGGCGTCCGCCCCGTGGAGCCTGGTCACCATCCCATCAGGCTTACCCACGGCCAGGGAATTTTCCTCGGCTGGCTGGTTCTGGGTTTCATTCCCGGCGCGGCGGCCCTGCTGGGGGTCCGCTCCTGGCTGAAGCGGAGGAGGGGAGAGTGAAAATCCGGCCGCGCGCCGCCGGGGCGGTCCTCCTCGCGGTCCTCCTGCTGGTGGACGGAATCCTCATTCTGCGGGACCGGGCCGTGCGGGGCGGCAACGGGGAGGAAGTCCCCGTATTCGACGCCCCCGTTTCGGGGCTGGAAATCCGGGTCCCCGGGAGACCTCCCGCGGCGCTCGAGAAGCGCGGCGGTTCGTGGGCGGCGGGCCTTCCTCCGTCCCCGGAATTGTCCCCGGAACTGGCGGATTTTCTCGCGGAGGACCTCGCGTCCGCCCGGCCCCGGCGCGTCACCGACGAAAATCCCGCCGATCCCGCTCCGTTCGGTCTGGATCCGGGGACGGAGGTCCGCATCCGTTTTACCGCGGATTCGGGCCGGAGCGCGGAAATCCGTCTGGGCGTGAACCTTCCCCTGGACGTGCTGTACGTCTACGCCGCCGTGGGGGGCAGAACGGGGGTTTTCCGGGTTCCCGCCGCGTTCCGCGACCGGGTCCTGGCGGGCAGGTGAGGGAGGTCCGCCCGTCCCGTCCGTCCGCCGTGGGTAAAATGAATTTGACACCCGGGGATTTCCGACGTACAATCGAGAAAACGTTTACTTGAACAGGGAGGTACTATGTCCATTCTCAAAAAACCGGGCGCTCTTCTTCTGGCGCTCCTCGTCGTTTCCTCGGTCGCTTTCGCCGGAGGCCGGACGGAAGGGGCCGGGGCCCCGAAGGTGGAACTGAAGCTCGCCCACGTCGGCGCGCCCACGAGTCCGCAGCAGTCCAGCGGCAAGATTTTCGCGGAGAAGGTCGCCGCGAAAACGGGCGGTTCGGTGACCGTGACGATCTTCGATTCCGGCACTCTGGGGAACGAGAAGTTTCTTCAAGAGGGCGTCCGGTCCGGTACGGTGGACATCGCCATTGCCGGCACCTTCTCCCATGTGCTGCCGCCGGCGGGAATCCTGGAAACGCCGACGCTTTTCAGAAGCATGGACCATTTCGTCGGCGTCTTCTCGAGCAAACTCGGCGAGGACTTGATGGCGGTATTCGAAAAGGAACTGGGGGTTAAACCTCTTTTCATTGTTCCCCACGGCGGATTCCGGTATATAACCACGAAGTCGAAGGCGGTCAGGAAACCGTCCGATATGCAGGGCCTCAAACTCCGGAACCCGAACGTTCCGGCCTACAATATCATGGCCGCCTCGGTGGGTGCGATCCCTGTGCCCCTGGATTTCGCGGAGCTCTACGTCGCCCTTGACCGCGGCGTCGTGGACGGTCAGCACAACCCGACCGGCCACGTCGTCGGATCGAAATTCTACGAAGTCCAGGGATTCCTGAACCTGGTTCCCTGGGGAATAACCCCGCATGTCGTCTGCATGAGCAAAAGGGCCTGGGACAAACTGAACGCCGACCAGCAGAAGGTCGTCATGGAGGCCGCCCGGGAAACGGTGAAGGATTACCCGGTTGTCGCGAACAAGGAAGTAGACGAACAGCTCGCCTTCCTGAAGGACAAGATGACCATCGTCCGGGCGAATGAAATCGACATGAACGCCTTCGGCGCCGTTCTCCGTGATAAGGGCCTGCCCGCGCTGGAGAAGGAATATCCCGCCGAGGCCATCAAATGGGTGAAGGAAATCATCAACTTCAAATAGGATTATAAGGTGCGGGCCGCTTCGGCGGTCCGCGCTTTTAATTTTCATGAGAATCAGGTCGATATGGATTCATTAATAATAATCGGTTCGCTTTTCGCATTCTTGTTTCTCCGCGTCCCCGTCGCGATTTCCCTGACCCTGTCGGCGGCCGTCGGGATTTTCCTCGAAGGTCTTCCGCTTGTCAGCGTCCTCCAGCGTTTTTACGCCGGTACCGAGAGCTGGGTCCTGATGGCGATCCCGTTCTTCATCCTCGCCGGCAGCATCATGACGGTGGGGGGCCTCAGCAAGAGGCTCGTCAGCTTCTGCGACGCCGTGTTCGGCTTTCTGCCCGGCGGCCTGGCCAACGTCAACATCGGCGCGAGCATGCTGTTCGGGGGCATCTCCGGCTCGGCGGTGGCGGACACCTCCGCCCTCGGCTCGGTCCTCATTCCGGAAATGGAAAACCGCGGCTACTCCCGGGAATTCTCCGCGGCGGTCACCGCGTCCTCGTCCCCCATCGGCATGATCATCCCGCCGAGCATCCCGATGATCCTCTGGAGCTACGTTTCCAGTGAATCCCTGGGAGCCATGTTTCTGGGAGGCGTCTTTCCCGGCATCATGGTCGGCGTAGGCCTCATGGCGGTGTCGACGTTCATCTGCGTGCGCCGGGGATATCAGGCGAAGGGCGGCAGGTTCGACGTCAAGTTTTTCCGGGCAACCCTCAAGGACGGCCTCATCGCGCTGATCGCTCCGGTCATCATCGTCGGAGGGATCGTCACGGGGATGTTCACCGCCACCGAATCGGCCGTCTTCGCCGTGGCGTATTCCGTGGTGGTCACGGCCTTCGTGTACCGGGAGTTCGGGTTGAAGGACTTTCCGAAGGTCCTTCTCATGGCCGGCAAGACCAGCGCGTCCATCATGCTGATAATCGGCGGCGCGACCCTTTTTTCGTGGGTCCTGGCCTTGAACCAGATCCCCCAGAACCTGGGCAGGTTCATCGTGTCCATCGCTTCCACCCCCCTGCAGTT
>CAZGUL010000347.1:1925-3544 GCA_964529055.1 uncultured Spirochaetaceae bacterium | reverse complement strand
AACGCTGGCAAACGTGAAAAAGAAGGTCTGGCCTAATGCCCTCCAGAAAACCGTGTCCCGTGCCAGCGAGAAGTAATTCGCGAAACCGACGAACTCCTTGCTGAAGGCGTTTCCCTCGTAAAAACTCAGGACGAACACCTGAAACAGCGGATACACCAGCAGGAAGAGGAGGATGAACGTCCCCGGCATGACGAAAAAATAGGGTTGAAGGTTTTTAAGTACGTGCGATCTGTGTGCGGATCCGCCGGCGTGCATACCTCTTCTCCTTGCGGGTCCGGCCGGCGGGGAAGGCCGGAGCCCTCCCCGCGCACCGGTTTATTTTTTCGAAAGCAGCTCGTTCCACTTCGCCGCGGCGTCGTCCAGCGCCTGCTTCGCGCTTTTCTTGCCGCCGATGAAGTTCTGCACCTCGATGGTCATGAGGCGGTTGAGTTCGACCTGGTACGGAAGATGGGGAATCGCCATCGCGTTGGGAAGGGCCATCTGCTCGATAAAAACCTTCATGTATTTGTTGTCCTTCACGAAGGGCTTTTCCGCGACGGTCTTGTTCGCCGGCAGGTCGCCCGTCCGGGAGCACCAGAGCTCGCTGCCCTCCGCCCCGCTGACGAATTTGACCAGGGCCCAGGCTCCGTCGAGCTTCTTCTTGTTGTCCGCGGCAGTGGCCGGTATGGACAGCAGGGAACCCCGCACGACGGTACCGTTGGTCTCCCCCCACGGCAGGGTAACGATGCCGAAATCCTTGTTGGGATTGAAATTCTTCTGGATCGCGACGCCCCAGGGCCCTTCGAACATCATGGCCACGTTGCCGGCGGCGAAATTGGCCCGCTTTTCCTTTTCCCCGTTCTGCAGAACGCCGGGAACGGAAACCTTGTAGGTGTTCATGAGCTGGGCGTAGAACTCCAGCGCCTTCACCCCCGCGGGGCTGTTGAACACCGGCTTGTTGTTCTCGTCCACGATCTTCGCCCCGGCCTGGAACATCAGCGGGTAAATGTCGTAGGTCATGTTCGTCGGAGGCTCGGTCGCCAGGGTGCCGGTAAGCGCGAACTGGTTCTTTTCCGGCTTCGTCACCTTCCGGGCCACGTCGACGAGTTCGGCCCAGGTCTTCGGCGGGGCGGTGATCCCCTCGGCCTTGAAAATGTCCGGATTATAGTAGAGCGCGACGCATCCGGCGTGCACCGGCAGGGAATAGCGTTTTCCCTTCACCTGCATCTTGAAGGCATCGTAATACTGGTCCAGAAAATTCGCCGGCTCCCGCGCGACCAGGGGATCCAGACTGGTGATGATGCCCGACTGCGCGAAGGCGCCGACCCAGTCGACCTGGACCATGATGACTTCCGGAAGCTGCCTGGCCTGGGCCAGCGTCACCACCTTGTCGTGAAAACCGTTGAACGGATGGTCCACCAAGGTCAGCGTGAAATCCGGATAGGCCTTCTCGAAGGCGGCCTTCATCAGATTCATCGTTTCCTGACCCACTTCCGCGGTTTTCCACTGCATCCATCGGACTTCGGTTTTTCCGCCCGCGGCAGGCTCCTTCTGACCTCCGGCAAAAACCGCACCCGCGGCGGCGACGAGAAGCACCGCTGCGATACACAAATTAAACTTTCTCACACGCGTCCTCCTTC
>CAZGUL010000347.1:0-1915 GCA_964529055.1 uncultured Spirochaetaceae bacterium | reverse complement strand
CGCACGTAAAAGTACAAGGGGTGATTCTGGAGAACGCAACCGGAAACAGGAAAAATCCGGCTACATGACCCTTTTCAGGTGGTAGGCGTGACCGGCTGCGCGCTCCGCGGCGGCCCTGCCGGAGAGTTCGCGGACAGCCTCCGCGATGCCTGCGGCGTCGAGACCGCAGTCCGCAAGGAGCTCTTCCCGGCTTCCCTGGGGGAGAAAAGCGTCGGGAGCGCCGCCGTGGTCATACAGGAGTCCCGGGGCGCATTCCCGGAGGAGGGAGCCGACCATCTCGCCGACTCCGCCGCTCCGCGCACCGTCTTCCACGAGATAGGCCGCCTCGTACCCGGACAGGACCTCCGCGAGGTTTTCCGCGTCCAGGGGTTTCACGAACCTGAGATTGTAGACATCGGCCGCCATTCCCCGTCGTGACAGGATGTCCGCCGCTTCGAGAGCCTGATGCAGAAGCCCGCCCAGGGACAGGATCAGGACGGCTCCGCCTTCCCGCCGGGCGAAGACCCCCCTTCCCGGCTCGAGGGGCAGGGAAAGTTCCGGCAGATCCAGGCGGCACGTGTCCTTCGGGAAGCGGAGAACGGACGGGCCCGCGCGTT
Source organism: uncultured Spirochaetaceae bacterium (assembly GCA_964529055.1). Classification (GTDB taxonomy): domain Bacteria; phylum Spirochaetota; class Spirochaetia; order DTKZ01; family DTKZ01; genus JAKQWJ01. Next base: position 1,319 of record CAZGUL010000347.1, on the reverse strand, counting down.
CCGCGGCATGGTCCATCATCAGGTCCATTTCCGCCCCCGAAGCCGGCGCCATGATGGTCATGTTCGGCACGGACCGGAAAAGCTGCATATCGTAGAGCCCCTGGTGGGTTTCCCCGTCGTCGCCGACCAGGCCGGCCCGGTCGAGGGCGAACACGACTCCCAGGTTCGGCAGGGCCACGTCGTGAACGACCTGGTCCACCGCGCGCTGAATGAACGTGGAATAGAGCGCAACCACGGGCCTCATGCCGGCGGCGGCGAGTCCCGCCGCGAAGGTCACGGCGTGCTGCTCCATGATGCCCACATCGAAAAAGCGGTCCGGAAAGGACTCCTGGAACGGAGACAGGCCGGTACCCTTGGCCATCGCCGCGGTGATGGCGACGACCCGCGGGTCCCGCCCCCCGAGGGACAGGAGTTTGCGGGAGAAACTTTCGGTGAAGCTGGGTTCGGCGCTTTTCTCGATCTTGCCGTCCTCGACACAGAACTGCGGCACCCCGTGAAAGGCCGTGGGATTGTCCTCCGCGTGGGAGTAGCCTTTGCCCTTTTTCGTAAGAACGTGCACGACCACGGGCCGGTCCAGACCCCGGATGTTGCGGAAAACCTCGCGCATCAGCGGAACGTCGTGGCCGTCCAGCGGCCCGATGTATTCGAAGCCCAGGGAAGTGAAGAGGGTGTCCGGATACACCACGGCTTTCGCGCCCTTTTTGACCCGGTTGACCACATCCATGAGCCGGTCCCCGTAGAGGGGCACGTTCTGGACCGCCTTGTCGATCCGGCTGCGGATGTCCTGGTAGAGCTTTGTCGTGGTCATCCGGGAAAGATAAGACGAGATGGCACCCACGTTTTTCGAGATGGACATGGTGTTGTCGTTAAGCACCACCACCAGGTCCCTGCCCAGGTGACCCGCGTGGTTCAAGGCCTCCAGCGCCATGCCGCCGGAAAGCGCTCCGTCTCCGATTACGGCGACGACCTTGCCTTTTTTCCCCGAAAGCCGCCGGCCCGTCAGCAGGCCCAGAGAAGCGGATATGGAGGTGGAGGAATGACCGGTTTCCACCGGATCGTGCACGCTTTCTCCCCGCTTCGGAAAGCCGCTGAGACCGCCCTTCCTTCGTATCGTGGAAAAGCGGTCCAGGCGCCCGGTGAGAAGTTTATGGGTATAGCACTGATGCCCGACGTCCCAGACGATCTTGTCCGCGGGGCTGTCGAATTCCGCATGCAGTGCGAGGGTGAGTTCCACGACCCCCAGATTCGATGCCAGATGCCCGCCGTTGACGCTGATGACATCGATGATGATCCGCCTGATTTCCGAAGCGAGGTCCGCG
>CAZGUL010000346.1:0-3548 GCA_964529055.1 uncultured Spirochaetaceae bacterium | reverse complement strand
CTGGAAGTAACCACACTGGTCATACCCGGAAAAAACGATTCCCTGGCGGAAATCGATAGCATCGCACGGTTCATAGCTTCCCTGGACCCCGGGATTCCGTTTCACATGTCCTGTTATTTTCCGCGCTACAAATACGACGTCCGCCCCACCACCCGGAACGATCTGGTTCCCCTTATAGAAGCGGCGAAAAAACACCTGGCCCATGTTTATCCGGGCAACCTCCGGGACGAGGCGAACACTCTCTGTCCGAAGTGCGGGGATATTCTGATCCGCAGGAGGGGATACGACGTCGAAATGAGGTGCGGGAAGGACGGAACCTGCAAAAAATGCGGTGGAAAAATCCTCATCCGCATGTAGACTCCAAAAACCTCTTGACGAAAAACGATTTTTCAAGTAGTTTAATCAGCGTCGAAAGACGATCCCCTGTAGCTCAGCTGGTAGAGCGGGTGGCTGTTAACCACCATGTCGCATGTTCGAGTCATGCCGGGGGAGAAAAAAAAGGCGCCGCAGGGGCGCCTTTTTTTGATATTCCGTCCGTTTCCTGCCAGTCTATTTTTTGGAGAAAAATCCCCCCAGCATCTTGCCCAGATCATCCATGACATTCCCGTCGTTGTTGGAGTCCAGCATTCTAGTCGCCATTCCGAAGAGGTTGTTGCCGGTCCCCTGGGAAAGGACGCCGCTGAGCAGTCCCGATATCCCGTCGGCGTCCAGGTTGCTCTTCTTCTTCTGATTGCCGAGAATCCCCAGAATCATCGGGGCGAACCGGGTAAGCAGCCCCGCGACCTGATTCGTGTTCAAACCGGTCTGACTCGCCAGGGTTTGCCTTACCACACCCTCGTTGCCGGAAAATACGTGTTTGATGATTTTCGCACCGTCGTTTGTGTCCACATTGTCAAGGAAACCGTCGAGATCGTCCACATCCCTGTCCTGATGCTTTTCCAGGGCCTTCAGGAGGGATGCGGCTCCATCAGGCGAGCTCGCGTTTCTCCCCAGGGCCTGGAGAAGAGTGGGAAGCCCGATCTGGGCGAAATTCGCCACCTGGGAAGGCGCGGCTCCCACGGAACTGCCCATCTTGTCGAGAGTGCTGGCATTCAGACTGCCGGAAATGAGATCCATAAGGTTCATGATGAAAATCCTCCCTGAACGTACATGTTTTTCATTATAGCACGGGTTGTTTCATTTTGTACCGGTTACGATGAGGGTCTGAGCTTTATGGTTGTACGGGGAGCCGTCGTAATTTCCCCAGGCCGCGACATCGGTGAAGCCGGCTTCGGAGAAAAGCCGTTTTAATTCCTGAGCCGAATAGATGCGGTGGGAAAACGTGTAATCAAAGGTTTTTTCCTTTTCAACGATAATCCAGCGGTTCCGGAGCCGGCTGAAATCATCGAGGATTTCATACTCCGCCAGAAGATAGGTGCCGTCCTGCTCGTACCATTCCGATTCGGTGAAATTCCGTGCGAGGGGTTCCTTTCCCAGGGTTTCAAGGAGCAGCCGGCCTCCCGGCCGAAGTGCCGTGTGGAGTTTTTCCAGCATCAGGGCATTTTCGCCCTCGTCCGCGAAGTAGCCGAAAGATGTGTAAACATTTATCGCAGCGTCATACACGTCCACGGCTGCCAGATCGAGAATGTTCATGCGGACAAAATCGACGGATACTCCTTCGTCCTCCGCGGTGCGGGCGGCGGCTTCAAGGTAGGCCGCGTCGAGATCGACTCCCGTCACCCGGAAGCCGCGCTTCGCGAGTTCCACGGAATGCCGGCCCACGCCGCAGCACGCGTCGAGGACGCGCGATCCCCTTTCAGGACGAAGGAGAGCCACGATCCCGTCGGTTTCACGGGACGTACCGGCCCAGCGTCCGGGTCCGAAAATGTAGGGGGCGTACAGACTCCAGAATTTCGGGTCCCCATACCAATCAGGTCCCAGGTTGCGGGTTTCGCCGGACCGCAACGGAAATCACTTTCTCAGTTTGTATATGACGTCAAGGGTTTTCATTTTGACGTCCCGGATGTAATTGGATTCCAGAATCTCGATCATCACGTTCAAGGCTTCCGGGTGTTTAATGCCTTCGGATGATTTGGCGAGCTTTTCTATCGTCAGCAGGGTCGAGAACGCGAAATTGTTGTCGGGAGCGGGTTTTATGTTTTCCTTGTGCAGGATCCACATCAGCTTGTTGATGACTTCGCCGTTCTTGTCCGAGCCGATTCGGCCGAGAGCGTACGCGGCTTCGGCCAGAACCATGGGCTCCTGGTCGTTCATCATGACCTCGAGAAGAATGTGCTGCGACCTTTCCCCGCCGATTTCGCCGAGAATGTTGCAGGCTTCACGACGGACAAGGTTGAAATTCTTCGTGTTGGAAGACTGTTCCTGTTTGGATAGCTGCTCCAGGACCGCGAAGGCCGCGGGATTGTCCGCGGTCAAACGTCCGTCGGCCGCCATGGATCGAAGGTTCTGCAGGGCGAGCATGCGGAGTTCCCAATCGTTGGAAAGAGCCTGATTGCGGATCATCTGGAGCTCGATATTCTGGCTCAGGTACAGCTCCTCGATGGTTCGTTCTTTTTCCTTCGCCGTCTGGGCCGCGATCGAGCCTCCGGTCGTAAAAATAAAGCAGAAAATCGCTGCAAGAATAATTTTCCGGTTCATAGGAACTCCTCTTTCCTCAAAGATACTACGAAACAGCATCTTTTACCACGTGCTGATCTTCCATTTTCCCTGTAATTTTTCAAGCTGATACAAGAGGACACGCTTTTCCTTGACGTTCATGAAGGCGCGGACCCTGTTCGCGTCGGTGAAAACCAGATCGTCAAGCCGGACGTTCGTCCTGCTCGGTCCGACCACATACATGAAATAATCCCCCAGGGTCCGAAGGACGATGTTGTTGCGTTTCAGAATGGGTTGTTCGTTTATTCTTTCGATGTTGCGGGGGTCCATAACCTCCCTGATGAACTGCGGGGAGAGATAGGTCAGCCATTTTTCATAGTCACCGGCCTGGATGATGCCGTTCAGTTCGGCGATGACGATTTCGACCTCTTCAAATGTTTTGCTGTATTCCTCGTGGGAAATCTCGGAGGACTGGTCCTCTGTTTTGATCGGCACCGGGAGAGATTCGGACCGCACCGCTTCGGGACTTTCGGGCGGCTTTTCCGCGGAAGGCGCGGGCGGCGGTGCCGGTGCGGGAGACGGGGGGCTTCCGGCGCAGGAGAAGAGCAAAACTAGAACAAAAATGCCGTACAATAAAACGGCCGAGGCGGGTCTCATAGAAAAAATTGTAGAGTCCAGGGCTTTATTTGTCAATTCAAAGAAGAAAAATCTATTGCAAGCCGGAGAAAAGAAATATAGTATTTAGAACGTGAGCGTCAAGCACGATCTCGTCAAAATTCTCAAGGCCTATACTCTCAAGAGCAGGAACCCGAGCATCGATTTTGAAAATTTCCTGCAATTTCTGGAAAAATATCTGGACAAATACGGTTCGGAGCTGAAAGACTTGTCGGAGTATCGGGGAGAGGCTCTCCGTGAGCAGTTGGAAAAGTCCTTTCACGGTCTTCAGAATGAGG
>CAZGUL010000345.1:0-3589 GCA_964529055.1 uncultured Spirochaetaceae bacterium | reverse complement strand
GTTTCGAGGGTCGCGGATGTGGTCCCGGCGAACGCCTGATTCAGCGATCCGCAGATGCGGGCGAGGAATCTGTCCAGCCGGATTTCCATCGTTCCGCCCTCGTTCAGGAGCCCGTACAGGTTGGAAAGCACCATGACCCTGTTTTCGATGTCCTTCAGGACCGAGCGGACGTTCCCGCTGAGGGTCCGGCTGGATTCCAGGTGGATCAGCGAATGGATCATCGCGAGACTGTTCTTGACCCGGTGCTGGAGCTCCCGCAGAAGCATCTCGTTCTCTTCCGCCGCCGCGGCAAGGGACTTTTCGGCGCGCTTGCGCATCAGAAGAAGGCCGACCTGCCGGGCAAACACCTCCAGGATACCTTCGCTATGGAAGACGGCGCCCCGGGGCATCAGCAGTTTGAAGGCCCCGAGGACCCGGTCCAAATGCCGGACCCTGACGACCACCGTCTCCCCCAGATTGAAAAGCTTCTCGAGCATCGCGACGGCGGGGACGGGAATCGCAGCCCCGGTGACGTCGGAAAGGGAGGGGAAGCGGGTCACGACATGGCCGTCCAGCCTGCGGTCCAGCGCGCGGTCAGTCGGCCAGGTTTTCCCGGTGATGGCGAAACCGAGGATTTTCGACGCCCTGCCGATGCTCTCCGCGTCGCCGGAGATGTTCTTTACGGTGATGCCGGAACCGTCCTCGTTGAACTGGCTGAAAACCGCGTACCTCGCGCCGGATATGTCGATGAGGCTTTCCGACAGGAGGTTGTAGTCGACCTCGGGACTGTCGGACTGCAGAAACCGCTCGGAGATCATCACCAGCTTTTCCAGGGCCTGCTTTTCCGTCACCCTGTCGGTGATGTCCTCCACCGCGAGAAGGACCCGCGGGTGACCGTCCAGGCGAACCCCCCGCACCTTGAACTTGACCCACATCCGGCCCCGCGGGGGGGAAAGCTGCAGAAGCGTGTCGCCGCCGGTTTCGAAACCCGTCCCCGCGGCGGAAATGCAGGCTTTCACCGCCCGCGAAATGGGACAGCTCCCGCAGCAGTCGGAAAAGCCGCAGCCCTGCGGGTCCCGGGCCCTGTTTTCGCACTGGAAGAAGTCCCCGCACCTGCCCCGCCACGATTCCCCGACCCGGCTGCCGAAAAGGGACGAGGCGGCGTCGTTCGCGAACACGACCTTTTCGCCTTCGTCGATGACGATCATTCCCGCGGGTGCCGCGTCGAGAATGGCCCGCAGGTTGCCCCGTTCCTGCAGCAGGGCCCTTTCCTTCTCCTTTTCCCTCCGGTGGGCTTCGTGGAGGCGGAAGGCCATCTTGATCGACGCGAGCAGAACGATTTCCCCGGTGTTCTTGACCACGTAGCCGTAGGAGGTGATTTTCTCCGCCTTTTCCACAACCGCCGACCCCGTGTGGTTGGACAGAAACAGGACGGGCAGATCCCTTTTCTCGAGTATCGCCCGGGCCGCCCCGGTCCCGTCCAGTCCCGGACCCAGGTCCATGTCCATCAGGATCAGATCGATCGACTCGTCGGTCAGGGCACGCACCACGGCGTGGTCCCCGGAATGTTCCATCACCACCGAGAAACCGTGCTTCTGCAGAGCAACGGATTCGGCCAAGGCGATGACCGCCTCGTCCTCAACAAGGAGGATGGTTTTATTAGTGAAATTGATCATGTTCAATAAATCAAATTTCTCGTAAATTTGTCTTTCCGCTATTGTATACCATATATTTCCGCGAATAAAGAGGGCTGCCGGCGTCCCGGCCGCCTGCCTCCGTCCCCCGACCTGCCCACCGTCCCCCGGTAGCCTTTATTCCCCTTTGCGCGACCGTCCCGTTTCCCGTATAGTGAAGAAAAAAAGGAGGGCGTATGGGAAAGACGCTGTTCGAGAAAATATGGGACGCCCACGTCGTCGGGGAGATGGACGACGGGACGACCCTGCTGTACATCGACAGGCACCTTGTCCACGAAGTCACCAGTCCGCAGGCCTTCGAGGGGCTCCGCCTGGCGGGGAGGAAGGTTCGGCGGCCGGACCTCACCTTCGCCACCATGGACCACAACGTTCCGACCGACGACCGGAAAACCATCGCGGACCCGGTGTCGCGGGCGCAGGTGGAAGCCCTGCGGGAAAACTGCCGGGATTTCGGCGTCACCCTCTACGGGCTGGACAGCGAGCTTCAGGGAATCGTCCACATGATCGGACCTGAGCTCGGGATCACCCTGCCGGGGACCACAATCGTCTGCGGCGACTCCCACACCTCCACCCACGGCGCCTTCGGGGCGCTGGCCTTCGGCATCGGGACCTCGGAGGTCGAGCACGTCCTCGCCACCCAGACCCTGCGCCAGAAAAAGCCCGGGACCTTCCTCGTGGAATTCACCGGACGGCTCCGGCCGGGGGTTACGTCGAAGGACATGGTGCTGAAGCTCATCCGGACCATCGGCACCGCCGGCGGAACGGGCCACGTTTTCGAGTACGCCGGCGAGGCCGTCCGCCGCCTGACGATGGAAGAGCGGATGACCATCTGCAACATGAGCATCGAGGCGGGCGGCCGGGCGGGGCTCATCGCCCCGGACGAGACGACGATCCGCTACATAACGGAACCCGCGGCGGACGGAAGCCCCCGTCCCTACGCCCCCCGGGGGAAGTCCCTGGATGAAGCCCTGGCGTACTGGAAGACCCTTCCCGGCGACGCCGACGCGAAATTCGACCGGAGCCTCCGGATCGACGTTTCGGATCTTCCGCCCCAGGTGAGCTGGGGGACCAACCCGGGCATGGTGACCGACGTCACCGGCCGGGTACCGGCGCCCGGAGAGGTGCCGAACGCGAGCCCGGCGGACGTCGAGCGCGCGCTGGACTACATGGGTCTCGCGCCCGGCACGCCCATCACAGACATCAGGATCGACACCGTCTTCCTCGGGAGCTGCACCAACGCCCGGATCGAGGACCTGCGCCGGGCGGCCGGGATCATGAAGGGACGGAGGATCGCCTCGGGTGTCCGCATGCTCGTCGTGCCCGGTTCCGAGCAGGTGCGCCTGCAGGCGGAACGGGAGGGGCTGGACACGGTTTTCCGGGAAGCGGGGGCCGAATGGCGCTTCGCCGGCTGCAGCATGTGTCTGGGCATGAACCCGGACCAGCTCAAGCCCGGCGAGAGGTGCGCCTCCACGTCGAACCGCAACTTCGAGGGCAGGCAGGGCAAGGGCGGCCGGACCCACCTGGTGAGTCCGGAAACGGCCGCGGCCGCGGCCCTGGCGGGACATTTCGTCGACGTCCGCGAAATCGCAAAGGGGGCATAGGAATGCAGGCTTTCACGACCCACAGGGGAAAAATCGCCGTCCTGGACAGGGCGAACATCGACACGGACCAGATCATACCGAAGCAGTTCCTCAAATCGATCAAAAAGACAGGATTCGAGGAGGGGCTCTTCTTCGACTGGAAGAAGAAACCCGACGGCTCAGTGGACCCGGACTTCCCGCTCAACCGGCCGGAGGCCCGGGGTGCGTCGATTCTCGTCGCCCGCAACAACTTCGGCTGCGGCTCCAGCCGGGAACACGCCGTCTGGGCCGTCATGCAGGGCGGCTTCCGCGTCGTCGTCGCCCCGTTCCTCGAGA
>CAZGUL010000344.1:0-3593 GCA_964529055.1 uncultured Spirochaetaceae bacterium | reverse complement strand
GGGCTGTTCGTCGCAATGTCGGAAGGGAAGGTCTTTCATTTCTATGCGTGGAAGGATCTCGCTGAGGCAACCGGAGAAAGACTCGACGTCGGGAGCGAGTGACGGCAAAGCAGTACCGCACAGAGGAGTTGACCGCACCATGAAAAATCCCGTCCCTCTCGTCAGCGTCGTCATCCCCACCTACAAGCGCCCGGCCGAAGTCCTGCGGGCCGTGAAAAGCGTCCTTGCCCAGGATTACCCGGACATGGAAATCCTCGTGGTGGACGACAATCCGCCGGAAAGCGAATACCGCAGAAAAACCGAAGCGGCCCTCGAGGGGCTCGATCCCCGGATCGTTCATATCAGGAATGCCGCGTCCCTGGGAGGGGCCGGAGCGCGCAATGCGGGGATTCAGGCGGCCCGCGGAAAGTTCTCCGCGTTTCTCGACGACGACGACGAGTGGCTGCCCGGAAAGCTCAACAAGCAGATGGCCCTTTTCGAGACCCTGCCGGAAAACGTCTGCGGCGTGGATACCGGCTTCTACGAAATCGACGAGCGGAAGGGTACGAAAAAGATCGTCCTGCCGGAGCTCCGGGGCCGGATATTCGACGACCTTCTGGTCAAGCACAGGGGGAGGGCGCCGAAGCTGTCCTCCCTGGTCTGCAGGACCGCGGCCCTCCGGGAGGCCGGGATGTTCGATCCCGCCCTGCCGTCGCGGCAGGACCTGGACTTGTACCTGCGGCTGGCGAGGCTTTACTCCTTCGAATACATCGCGGAACCCCTGACGGTCAAATACATACATCTCTCGGACAGGATCAGCGCCAGCATCAAGAAGAAGATCCGCGGCTACGACATGTTGTACGCCAGGTACCTGCCCGACCTCGCCGCCCGGCCGAAAATTCACCGGATGTATCTCCGGCGGCATGCTGTAAGGATGATATGGGGCGGGCAGGTAGCAGGCGGGATAAGGAAGCTGATCAAGAGCTGTATGATACGATAGCGACGACATCTTTGAATCAAACTTGAATACTCGCCGGATGTGTATCATAGTGTGTATGAGAGGGTAAAACATGCGGACGAATGTTGTTCTCAATGACGAGCTGGTTGAAGAAGCTTTTAAATATTCCGGACACATAACGACGAAGAGAGAGTTATTGGAATCGGCGTTGAGGGAGTATGTAAACACCCGTAAGAGAAAGAACCTGAAGGATTTGAAGGGCAAAATCACTTTTCGGGATGATTATGATTACAAAGCCATGAGACGCTGACATGGTACTTGTGGATACCTCCGTACTGATCGGCTATCTGAGAGAGCTGAAAGGAAAACCTTATCAGGGTCTCGACGATATGATTGACCGTGATATTCCTTATAGAGAATAACCTTTGCCTCCTGCACAACGACAGCGATTTTGAAAATTTGGCCGATGTAGTGAAGGACTTGAAGCTGTACCATGAACACAGGATTTGATTCCGCTCCGTATGCGGAGGGTCGGAAAAACCGCCGTGAACTGAAAACAAACCGGATCGCCCAAAAAATTGTCAACAACGAGGAGCGCCGCTCTATATGCCTGTCGTCGAATTCTTCGGCCTTCCCGGAAGCGGGAAGACAACCGCCGCCCGCCTGCTGGCCGAGGAGCTCGCCTCCCGGGGTCTGACGGCGGTCCTGCCCGTGGACGCGGTCAACCGGAAACCCTTTCCCGCCCGGGCGGCGATTAAAATTCTGCACGCGCTTCTGTTCGCGGCCGTTCGGCCCGCCGCGGCTCTTCGTCTTTTCGCAGCCGTACTCCGCACCCGGCAGGCCGGCCCGCGGGATTTTCTCCGCGCCGCGGGGAATCTGCTTTTCACCCTCGGGATCGTTCACCGCTGCCGGGACCGGGAGGACGCGCGAAATTCGCGGGTCGTCATCCTGGACCAGGGCGTTCTGCAGGCGGTCTTTACCGTCCTCTACGCCGCGGGCGCCCCGCCGGGGGACGGTTTTTACATCGGGCTCCCCGCGCCGGATCTTCTCGTCGAGGTAACTGCGGACCGCGGCTCCCTCGCGGACAGGCTTCGCGTCAGGCAGGAAAGGGAAGGACGGCAAAGCAGGACGGAGGCTGACCCGGGCGCCGCGCTGGAAAGGGCTGTGGCTGTCATCGAAGCGGTCCGGGAAACCGCGTTGTACGCCCGCGCCGCGGAAAGGGCCGTGATCGAAAACTCGCGAGGGCCGGAGGACCTGCGGGCGCAGGCGGCGGTCCTGGCGGATAAAATAATTTGACGAGACGAGTATGAATTCATATAATTGAAGTATGAAAACAATTGTGTCGGAGCGGGGGCAGATTACCCTTCCCAAAGCAATCCGGACGAGGCTTGGAATCAAGCCCGGAACAATTCTCGAAATTACCGAGGTTGAAGGAAAAATTGTCGGCTTAAAAAGCGAGGCCGTGGATCCCCTGCGAAAATGGCGTGGAAGAGGTTCTTTGCCTCCGGGCTTCAATAGTGTGGATTCTTACATTGAGGTTTCCCGGGAATGACGGTCGCGGTGGACACTTCAGTTCTGCTTGACATCCTCGTGGATGATGCCCGATTCGCTCCCGCTTCGGAAGAGGCAATCAGGAAGGCAGGAGTCTCGGGACGAATAATTGTGTGTGAGATTGTCGTCGCGGAGATCCTGTCTGCATTAAAAAATGAAAATGAAGTCTCCGAATTCCTTTCCGATTTGGGAATTGATTTCGAGCCGTGTTCTTATGAATGTTCCCTGTTGGCAGGAACGACATATTCCCGGTATTTGTTCAATAAAGGAAAGTCGAGACGGGTGATGCCCGACTTTATGGTAGCCGCCCATGCACTCACTTTCGCGGACGCTCTTCTTACACGCGACAGAGGATATTATCGGGACTATTTCAAGAAATTAAAGATTGTCGATCCATCGAACGAAGGTGCCGTAACGCGCCGGGTCAGATAAGGCCGGCCGCCTCGCGGTACACGGCGGCGGTTTTTTCGTACATCGCGTCGAACGTAAAATGCCTTTCGAACCTTTCTCGGCCCGCTTTTCCCATCTTCCGGCGCAGCTCAGGCGAACTCATGAGCTCCGCGAGCCGGGACCGGAGCGACTCCGGATCTTCCCTTGGCACCAGAAATCCCGTTTCACTTTCCACGACCGACTCGCGGCAGCCGCCCACGTCCGACGCGATTACCGGCAGTCCCGCCCGCATCGCCTCGAGGATGCTCCGGGGAAAGCCTTCCCATTTCGATGCCAGAACGAAGATGTCGGCCCGGGCGAGGCGCTCCGCCACGTCCCGGCACTGGCCGGCAAAGACGGTCCTGTCCGCGATGCCGAGGCCGGCGGCGAGGGAGCGGCAGGCGTCGATGTCCGGCCCGTCGCCGACGAGTTCAAGGGTCCACGGCCTGTCCGTCAGCCCGGCGAGGGCACGGAACAGGGAGGGGTGGTCCTTCTGGGCCTGGAAGCGGGCCGTCATGACAAGGCGGACTGCTTCGCCGCCGCCTGCGGGAAGGCGGCCGTGTCGCGGGGGGCGCACGCGGGCAATATCCTGCGCGAGATCTCAAAGATCGCCGGCGGGGGCGGCGGCGGCCGGCCGGACCGCGCCACGGCGGGGGGCGAGGTCGGATCGACGCGG
>CAZGUL010000343.1:0-3604 GCA_964529055.1 uncultured Spirochaetaceae bacterium | reverse complement strand
GATTTTCCTGAAAGGCTCTGCGGCGAATGGATGGTGTCGGAGACACGCTGCGGCCCCATGGTCCACGCGCGGCTGGGCGTGGCGGCGGAGAACTCGGGCAAGCTGGTTTCCACGGTCCGCCGGGAGGCCCGTCGCGTCGCCGAAGGGGAGCATCGTTCCCTGATCCTCGTGGACGGTCCGCCCGGGATCGGCTGCCCCGTCATCGCGTCGCTGACCGGCGCGACGGACGTACTGGCCGTCACAGAGCCCACGGTGTCCGGCGAGCACGACCTGGAACGGGTGCTGTCGCTGGCGCGGCATTTCGAGATTCCCGCGGCGGTCTGTGTGAACAAGTGGGACCTCAACCCGGAAATGACGGAAAAAATTGAGGAACAGGCGCGACGGGCCGGGGCGCGCGTCGTCGGCCGCATCCGGTATGACCGTGCGGTCACCCTGGCCCAGATGCGCGAGCGGGCGGTCGTGGAAGTCGAAGCCCCTTGCGCGGAGGACATTCGAAACATCTGGAAGCGACTCGTTTAACCGGAGGCGATAAAAGGTATGGAATGCAACGATCTGGAAAAGTTGTCGGCCCAGGCGCGCGATCACGGGACGAATCCCCGGACTCATGGGCCCCTCGGGGAATTTGACGGCCACGCCCGCATCACCGGCCCCTGCGGCGACACCATGGAGTTCTGGGTGGCGGTGCAGGACGGCCGGGTGACCCGGGCCTCTTTTGTCACGGATGGATGCTACGCCTCGCTGGCCTGCGGGAGCGCGGCGACGGCGCTGGCCAGGGGCAGGCGGATCGAGGACGTGGCGGCCCTGGGGCAGCGGAACATCCTGTCCGCACTGGGCGGCCTGCCCCCCGAGTTCGAGCATTGCGCGCTCCTGGCGGCCGACACGCTCCGGGCGGCGTGCGAGGATTCTCTGGGAGTCAGGGAGGAAAAGCCGGCGGACGCCGGTGAAGGGAAGCGGACCTGCGGCACCTGCGGGGACGGGGACTGCTTGGCCTCCGGACACGGGAAGGAGAAGGACGCCGGGGATTCCGATGAAGAGCGCAAGCTCCGGTCGCGGCTCTCCCGCATCCGGCGGAAGGTCGTCGTTCTGTCGGGCAAGGGCGGCGTCGGTAAGAGCACGGTGGCGGTGAACCTCGCCGCGGCTCTGACGATGTCGGGAAAGCGGGTCGGACTGCTCGATATCGACATGCACGGCCCGAGCATCCCCACCATGCTGGGGCTCGAAGGGGAGGAGATCCAGGCGTGCGAGGACGGGCTGCTCCCGGTCGATCTGGGCGGCCTGAAGGTCATGTCCCTGGGGTTTCTGCTGCGGAATCCGGACGACGCCGTGATCTGGCGCGGGCCGATGAAGATGAACGTGATCCGGCAGTTCCTCACGGACGTCGCCTGGGGGGACCTGGACTTCCTGATCGTCGATTCCCCCCCGGGTACGGGCGACGAGCCGCTGTCGGTCTGCCAGCTCATCGGTGCCCTGGACGGCGCGGTGATCGTGACCACCCCCCAGAGGGTGGCCGCCGTGGACGTCCGCAAGTCCATCACGTTCTGCCGCCAGCTTCATGTTCCCGTGCTCGGCGTGGTGGAGAACATGAGCGGATTCACCTGTCCGAAATGCGGGGAGATCACCCGGATCCTGCCCTCGGGCGGGGGCGAGCGCATCGCCTCGGACATGGGGGTGCCGTTTTTGGGTGCCGTTCCCATGGACCCCGGGATCGCGGAAGCCTGCGACGGCGGCCGGGTGTTCATCGATCAGTACGCCGCCAGCCCCACCGCCGCGGTCATGCGGGACATCGCCGCTCCCATCGCGGCCCTGGACGGGACCGGGCGGTCCGGAACCCCGCCGGAACCCGACAAAGCGAAGGAGGACGGAAACATGAGGATAGCCATTCCCCTGGCGGACGGAAAACTTTGCATGCACTTCGGGCACTGTGAGCGTTTCGCGCTCGTGGACGCGGACCCGGCCCGCCGCAGGATCGTCGGCAGGGAGGACGTCGAGGCGCCGCCCCATGAGCCGGGCCTGCTGCCCCGCTGGCTGGCGGAACGCGGCGCGACCGTGATCATCGCCGGCGGCATGGGACAGCGCGCCCAGGAACTGTTTACACAACGGGGCATCCAGGTCATCGTGGGGGCGCCCGCGGAGATCCCGGAAAAACTGGTGGAGGACTTCCTTGCGGGAACGCTGCGGTCGGGGGTGAACGTCTGTGACCACTGAAGATCGCGCGGCCGGCGATGTGAAGATAACGATTCTGGTCGACAACCGGGCCGGCGGCGGGGAGCTTGCCGCCGAGCACGGCCTGTCGCTGTGGATCGAGACGGGAGGCAGGAAAACCCTGTTCGACACGGGGCAGGGAGAGGCCCTGGAACACAACGCCCGGGTCCTCGGCGTCGATCTGGCGGCAACCGATGCCCTCGTCCTGAGCCACGGCCATTACGATCACACCGGCGGCATTCCCTCGATCCTCCGGCGGACCCGGAATATCGAGGTTTACTGCCATCCGGGGATCGTGCTCCCCCGGTACGGCGTCGGGGACGGGACGTCCAGGCCGATTCACATGCCCCGGGAGGCCATGGAGGCCCTCGACAGGTTTCCCCTGGAACGCCTCCACTGGGTCCAGCAGCCGGTCCTGCTTGCCGAAGGGATCGGCGTCACCGGCCCCATCCCCCGGGAAACGGATTTTGAGGAAGGGCACGAGCCGTTCTACCTCGACGCGCGGGGAAACCGGAAAGACGCCATGGAGGACGATCTCGCCCTGTGGATCCGCAACGGCGACGGGCTGATCGTGTGCGTCGGCTGTGCCCACGCCGGTCTGATCAACACCCTGAACCACGTCCGCCGGCTGAACGGCGGTCTCGGGGTGCGGGCCGTCATCGGGGGCTTTCATCTGCTCGGCGCCGGCCGTGAACGTTTGAACCGGACGGCGGAAGCGCTGCGGCTCCTGGAACCGGAAAAGCTGATCCCCTGTCACTGCACGGGAGACCCCGCCGTCGATTTCTTCCGGAAGGCCCTGGGCGACCGGGTATCGCCCGGGGCGGCCGGCCGGACCTTTTCGTTCCGGGCCGCCTGAAGGCGTTTCACGTTCCTGAAAGGACGGGCCGGAACGCCCCCTTTCCCCCCTGCCGGCGTTTCCCGGCGCTTCGGGCACCCATTGCCGATCGCCGTCGATTGACATTCCGATTCCAAAGAAGATACTCTTTCCGGGAACGGCCGTCTCGAGTGGCGGCCGCGCCACCCGTTCCCGGGATGCCGGACGGACCCGTCGCGGACGGGGAAAGGAGGACAGGTGGATCGGATTACGGCGGACTGGCACATGCGGACCCCCGAGGAGGTCTTCGGGCGGATGCGTTCCTCTCCCCGGGGCCTTTCCCCCGGGGAGGCGGCCCGGCGCCTCGCGGAGCGGGGCCCGAACGAACTCGCGGAGAAGGCGAAAAGAACGTCCGCCGCCATGTTTCTCGACCAGTTCAGGGACTTCATGATCCTGGTCCTCCTCGCGGCGGCGGTGATCGCGGGGCTCACCGGGGAATGGTCGGACACCGCGGCCATCATCGTGATCGTCGTCCTCAACGCCGTCATCGGGTTCGTGCAGGAGTTCCGGGCGGAAAAAGCCATGGCG